>DATIIA010000069.1:0-8904 GCA_035480115.1 Candidatus Anderseniibacteriota bacterium
TGCTGCTTTATATGCTTCACTGGCTATCCGAATACCACTTATCTCTATTTTTATTGGTGCAATTATTTTATATGCTCCGTATACCCATGCAATCAATGGCGTATTCGGAGGGGATGCATTTAATTATTTATTTAAAACCTATTCGCTCTTGCACGGGCATGATCCATTTGCAGCAGATCCTCGAAAGGGGCCATTCTTCTCCTTGTTATTAATTCCAGCATTGTTTATCCCTGATCCGCTTCTGTGGTCGCGATGGGTTGGGATCATCGCAGCTGCCGCAACAGCAGCTCTAGTACCATTGGTCACGAGAAAAATAGGTACGCCATGGCCAATTGCCGTAATGGCCGGAGTACTTACTGCAGAAAATAGTTTCTTGATATTTGAATCTGCGGACGCGCTCGCAGTAACAACGTTTACGTTCTTATTGCTTCTGTCCGTGTATTGCTACTTGGCAATGAAAAAATCTCAAAAATGGATCTGGGCACTCGCAGTAAGTTCCGGACTCGCCATGCTGACTCGATTCGAAGGCGGCATAGTCGCCGCGGTATTGCTGCCCGCAGCGTGGATAAGATATCGCATATCCTGGAAAAAGATAGTATGGCCGATAGGGCTTGCTGTTCTGATTATGGCGTTGCCGCTTTCTTCGTTTCTATTTTCTGGGAAATCCGGCATTCGAACGCCTCAAGATATTTCGAACGACGATGGTCTCTTTTTGGTCCATTCAATTCATGACGAACAACTTGCTCTCAATATTCAGCGCTCCTATGAATTTTTTACAAACGTATGGGTAGAAAAAGGCGACACGATGCAGATTGCATTCTGGGTTGGAATGGGAATTGTTATCGGATGTATTGTTATATTGCTGAAGCATTTTCTGTCGCACATCGCTCCGCGTATTCTGTTATCACTAGGCATCATTACATCTCTCGGGTTTTTGTTTTTGCTCGCAATGAATAACGAAATAAACCGTGCCATTCTTGTCGCATCATTATATATTTTAGTTGGCATTGGTATTGCATTATTTATCAGAAAAAAACCAATAGATGGAATTGCAATCGCATGCATGCTTCTTGCTGAAATCATGATTGTTATTTGGATTTTGCCGAAAGATCGTTATTTCCTTTTTACAGTTCCTTTTTTGTATCTTTTCTTAGTATATGCAATCCATACGCTAGTTCCTGCTAAGAAAAAGATCGCGCAATTTTTTGCAGTATTTATGATGTGTATTGCAGCTGTCTTTTTCTTCCAAGCAAATCAGCACTATCTGCAAAAGAAGGTAGAGGCATACAATAACAACGCTCAAGAAACAGATGTATTACTCAAAGCACTCATTGATTTGCGCGCATCAAACGCTCATGTTGGCGCGCTAGACGACGAAGGGCTTGCGGTGACGATATATATTAAAAAACAAAATTTATTTATTTTCAATCAAACAGATATAAGTACTGCTGATCAAGAATTACAATTTATTCGCGATAATCACATTCAATATATTATGGAACGCGACACTGCTCCTCAATGGAAAATAGCTCGCTCTCATCCAGAATTATTTAGTCCCGCAAAAATATATACCACCAAAAATGGAGATGCAAAAGTGGTTGTGTACCAGGTGAAGTAAGTGCACTTGACGTGAGTATATACTATAATATATACTTATATATATGAGTAAATCAACGCACCACCAAGAACGCGTACTATATACCCTGTCGTCCGATGTAGTTAAAAGCGTAGAGCGATATGCACGGAAAATTCGCAATGGTAACAAAAGTGGTTTTGTTGCGGACGCAATTGAAGCGTATATTAATCTACTGAAAAAAAATGTTGAAACAAATAGATTGAGCGACGCATATGCGTTATCTGCAAAATATAATAGAAAAATAAACCAAGAGTGGCAAGTTGCTGATGCAGAATTAGACAAAGCGCTGGATGATATCGAAAAATAAAAAACCTATTCTCTTGAAAAGAGGAGATGTATGCGTTGTCGCGCTTGATCCTACCGTTGGCAGTGAGATTAATAAAACGCGTCCTGCAGTTGTGGTTTCCAATAATCACATGAACAAACTTGCACGTACTGTCATGATTATGCCTATTACTACGGGCAGATATTCGTATTACCATTGGATTTCTATTGCAAAATCTGAAGGCGGTTTACTCGCTTCTTCCCATATTGTCACGGATCAGATACGAACCATTGATAAAAAACGAATTCAAAAACGGATTGGAAAAATAACCCCTAAAACGTTATTACTGATCGAACAAGCAATTAGAAACAACTTTGCCCTGCCCGAAGGGGATATAATTGATTAAATCAAAAGTAGGATATAAACTTTAATTTCCTCGTTCTAAACATGTTCACAAGCACGTGCGGTTTTTATTATCTAAGATAACGGCTCTTGCATCTTTTACTGATATGAACTAGCTTAAGCGCCATGCAGGAAATAAATAGGAAAAACTCTACAAATCTCATACAAGGCCAATGTATGCGCTCAAAAGCATCTCGCTTTCTCTTGAGTTGGTATCCAATGGGGATTAGCGTGGCATTTATCTTGTTAGCATATATCTTTTACAGCTGGATCTCTACTGTGCTCGTTGCTGGCTCTTCTGCACAGATAGTGTCTATTGTGATACAGATAAACTGGACTGTATTTATAATTACGTTAATTCTATTAGCTGTAACTTCGCTGTATCAGCTAAAAAAACATTCAGAACTTAAGGGCTTGCTTGGCTTAATTCTAGCTGTTGTTATATCTGCGAAAGTTATTTTCTTCGGTTATTTCTTCTTACTATTTTCGCCCATTCTTTTTAATTCCTCAGTCGGTGGTCCAATTCACGTTACTACAAATGTGCTCGCATATATTCCATCAAAGGATCGCTATTCAATTCCTCATGGCTCAGATGGTCTTAGCGACATTGTTGTAAGTCCTGATAAATGGTCTGCTGCATATGTTGATGATTCAGAAGCTATAGATCATTCATTTGATGGTTTAATGATCGATGGCAAGCCAGATATAATGTATAAAAAACGAGTAGTAGTTATAGGTCCCCAGGGCATTTCTTTCGTAAATAATTACAATTCCATTTCTCAGATAACTGCTACTCTACCTGAATTTACTCGAGATTCTCATCAAATCCAAGAACCAATTATAAGTTTAGATGGAAAGTATATTGCTCATAGAGAAACGAGTGATGGGGAAGCAAATCAGTCAATTGAGATTATGGATAATGTTGGCACAACAATAGCTAATGGATTAGTGTACGAATGGGTAAGTGAGCCATCCTTTCTAGATAACCGTACGGTAGCATTTGTTGCTTTTGATGGTAGTAGATTAGTTCGAGTGCAGTACAAGATATTGCAGTAATATTTTTTTGGAAATTACAATATTCGTCATTTATCCCGTACACTCATAGTATGAACAAACTTTACATGACAATAGGACGTAGTATCGGCATGGTAATGATGCTTATACTATCAATTAATTTTTTCAGCAATTATGCCGACGCAAGCACGATTGGTGCTACTGGTCCAAGAATTGCAGTAAAAGCTGGAGACAAGATTACAATACAATTTAAAACAAGTCCGAAGATACCAGCTGTTAAAATTGAACTTTGTTTACAAGACGTCAAAGTCGAACACTGCGCCGTACTAAAATCAATTGCAAATGGTAACACTGCACTTGTTAAAATTCCTAGCAACTATCAATCTGGAAAGGCTGGTATTCGAGTTACTGGAAGAGATACACATGGAAAGCTATTTCCACAAATACAGTATGAGCGTGCTGTATTGGTACATGGAAAAAGTGGAACAAAAATAACGTCTGTTAGTAAATCTTCTTGCGGAACAGTTTCTCCTACAGGGCCAACAATATCACAAGGATGGATAACTGGTACTGTTCAAAGTGTTCGAAAAATCTGTGATGGGAATTATGAAATTGTTGTAACAAATGCGAGAGTGGGAGGTCCCACTCAAGCTTCAAATATTGCCGTACAACCGATCCGTATCCGTACCCAACCAACGACGTCAATTATTGAAGCTCTGACAGTGGATAACCCTCCTCATATTGGCGCGTGGCAAATTCAAGCTGGTGATGAAATAGGTAATGCAGAGGGCGTATATTCACCATCCGATCTTATGATGGTTCAAACAAATAGTATCGGTGTTCATAGCGACAGGTTTGTATACGCGTACAAATATTAGTCGCCGTACAATCATTGCACCCTAACAACACGAGGCTACTATGAATTTGCGAAGTATTCACCATGTAGCAATTATTTGCTCGAATTATGATATTTCAAAAAAGTTCTATACGGAGATCTTGGGACTTAAGATAGTTCGAGAAACGTATAGGAAAGAGCGCAACTCTTACAAGCTAGATTTACAGGTTGGAGATATATACCAAATCGAACTCTTTTCATTTCCTAATCCACCAGCGCGTCCTTCACGCCCTGAAGCACAAGGATTACGGCATCTAGCGTTTGAAGTTGATGATGTAGAAGAAGCTGTTAAAGAATTAATCGCAAAAGGAATCGCAGTAGAAGAAATCCGTACTGATGAACAGACAGGCAAGAAGTTCACATTCTTTGCTGATCCTGACGATCTCCCGCTTGAGCTGTATGAGGCGTAAAAGGTGATCTTATGAGTCTGGATAAAAATCCAGGCTTTTTTACTAATAAACTAAAATAAGGCTAAAATAAGTCTATGTCCAACAAACTCGTAATCTGGGATTTTGATGGCGTTATCGCTGATACATTCGATATGTGTCTAAATATTATTCGATTGAGTAATCCAGAATTAACTAAAACGGAATATCGCCAGCGTTTTGAAGGGAATATAAATAAGATCAAAAAAGATAGGCGAGAAAGATCTCATATAGATTTTTGGGCAGAATATGAAAAAAATATTCTTAATCAAAAAATGACAGAAGGAATAGAAAATCCCGTTCAGTATTTCGCGGAATTTTATCCGAGCGTGATTGTATCTTCTACCATCAGTAAGCCTATTAACCAATTTCTTGAACATCATACTATTCGGCAATACTTTCAAGAAATTTTCGGAAATGAAATATCAGAGAGCAAAATAGAAAAATTTAATATGATTTTGAAAAAATATAATATTAGATCAGAGGATTGTGTACTAATTACGGATACGCTAGGTGACATGAAAGAGGCGAGTAAAGCTGGAATTAAATCAGTCGGAGTAACCTGGGGATATCAATCAAGAGAGACTTTAGAAAAAGGAAATCCGGCAAGCATCGTAGAGAAACCAGAGGAGATTATTGCTGCAGCAAATGAAATCTTATGATCCTCCGCCTCCTCACCATCAAAACCAATAACATAGAACCCTTGCGTGCATTTTATGAGCTTTTAGGGATTCACTTCACCAAGGAACAACACCAAGATGGTCCAGAACATTACTATTCTCTAGATATGGGGCTTCCAGTTGAAATATATCCAACGAACGAATTAATACAAAACCATATAGCAATTAGTATGAGCGTAGTGAATGCAGAAGAAGCAAAGCAAGTGCTTATAAGTAATGGTTTTACGTGTTCTGAAATTAAACAGACTAAACATGGTACTTACTTTGTAACTCGGGATCCCGATGATAATAGGGTGGAGGTATATGAATAAGATTCTTCTCCTGGATGTTGATGATGTAATTATAACTGGCGAGCACTTTAGCTATTGTTTGGAACGAGATTATGGACTGACAAGAGAAGATACCAGTGCATTTTACAAATATGATTTTATGGAATGCCTATTAGGAAAGGCTGACATTAAGAAAAAGCTAGCACCATTTTTAGTTGAATGGGGATACAAGAAAGGCATAGATACCTTTCTTGAGTACTGGTTTACTTCGCATAATAAAATAGATGATCGAATTATTGCCATTGTAAAAAGTTTAAATGCGCTCGGTATACATTCTTATCTTGCAACTAATCAAGAAAAATATCGTTCAGAGTATCTTTGGGAAACGCTCGGGTTCAAGCACATTTTTACTGGTATGTTTTCATCGTCAGCAATAGGATGTGTAAAAGCTGAGCCCGAATTTTTTCGATATATAATCAAAACTCTTACTACAGAACCGAGCAATCTATTATTTTTTGACGATGATCAAAAAAACATTGATAGCGCAAATAGTGTTGGAATTGATGCATGTTTATATACTGATTTCGAAGGATTTGATAGTAAAATAAAACTATGGACGAAATGATCGAATGCATTACTCTATACGGCGAAAAGAAACTGGTAAAGTCTGAAAACTTAGTTTTTAGGCCTTCTGTGTATGGATTTATTGAAATTGATGGGAAAGTGTTAGTGATGAAAATGAAAAATAACGGCAAATATACACTTCCAGGCGGTGGCATTGAAAAAGGAGAAACGATTCTCACTGCCTTAAAAAGAGAAATTAAAGAGGAGATTGGCATAGAAACTACGGACGAAAAATTCTTTAGCGTAAAAGAGAATTTCTTTTATTTTGATCCATGGAATGAAGGATGGCATAGTTTTCTATTTTTCTATATCTGTAAACCCACCTCACTTGATGTTATCGATGTTGAAAAATTAAGCGGCGATGAAACTGAATCTACAGAACCTGCATGGCTGGATATTCATAGCTTGAATCCAAATGATTTCTTTGATGGAGCAGTTTCGATTGTTGAGGAATATAAAGAAAGAATTAAATAAAGTTATTATCATGCCTTCACCAAATAAGACCCGTTCAGATGCTTGGAATCTTCTTACTACGCACACAAAGAATCAAAACCTCATTAAGCATGGCCTAGCCGTAGAAGCTGCCATGAGATTCTATGCGCGCAAATTGCAAGGTGATGAAGAAGTATGGGGGATGGTTGGTCTTCTTCATGATTTTGATTATGAGAAATATCCAACATTAGAAGAACACCCCTATAAAGGGCAAGAAATTCTCGAAGCAGAAGGATTCTCTGAAGAAATTCGAACAGGTATTATGGCGCATGCCCCGCATACTGGAACCACAAGAGAAACTATGATGCATAAAGCTATCTTTGCAGTAGACGAATTATCTGGATTTATCGTTGCAGTAACCCTTATTCGTCCGAGCAAAAAAATCGCGGATGTTGATGCACAATCTATTCTCAAGAAGATGAAACAAAAAGGGTTCGCTCGAGGAGTAAGTCGAGAAGATATTATCCAGGGTGCAGAGGAATTAGAAATTACCTTAGAAGAGCATGTTCAAAACGTTCTTACTGCGCTTCAGGGAATTGCTGGCGAATTAAGATTGTAAAATAAATAGTATATGAATAGTTTCGACCAAACCTTCGCAAAAGTATCCCGTAAGCTCGAACAGCTTACGAAAACATGGATTCTTATTCTTGATATTGATAACGGGTTGTTGTTGGCTGTAAGGGTTTAGGGGGCGAAGTGGTTCTGCTTGTAATTTCTTTGCACGTATTTGCGTTTTGCTATATGCCGGCAGTATTATAAATTTCTTCCTGTTTTACCCGCACTTTCCAATTGGGGACTATCATGAATACGGATTATGCGACATATTTCGCCAAGTTTTTGCAGCACACGAATGAAAAACCAGTCTTTATTAAAGAAATTTCAGGAATTATCCGAGCTCGTTGGGTTGCATCAATGCTCGACATCGGAGCCGGCAACGGAGAGCTATCTGTTCCGCTTTCAAAATTCGTTAGAGAGTACATGGCAGTAGAGCATAACCCTTCGCATATCATTGCTCTTGAGAAGGCAGGCCTTACGGTGATTCCGGAGAAATTTCCGTGTAGAATTCCGGGCGAATTTGATTTTGTGCTTGCTTCTCATGTGCTTTCTTACCAAGCTGAAAATCAGAGCGAATTCCTGGCGCTTGCATTTGAAAAAGTAAAAGCTAGAGGAGCGTTGTTGGTGATCACGTTTCGCAGCCATGAGCAAAACGAATGGACGAATCTTATTGAACGACTAGATATGCCAGTCCATGAACAATATTCATCCGGGTTCGCGGCTCTGGTGAATATTGTTCGAGATATTACGGACGATTATGTCATCCGAAAAGTTCGTACAGAAGTTCGAACGGATACGTTTGATGATATGGCACAGGCGCTTGCATTTGTTGCAAGTGACGGCGTTACTGATGCGGCAAATACGTTTCTCGAACGACGGGAGAAGTTAAAGGCATTGCTTGATGAAAAGTATCGGCAAGGAAGCCAGTTCGTATTTCCATTCGATCACTTTTTCATCCAGATTGCCAAATAGGACGCCCTCATCCTGTCTTACGCTATACCTGACCTCAGCATTTTATCTGGGGTCTTTTTTCTTGTTTGTTTTTATATCTTACTCTGATACGATTTTTGTATGATTAAAGCAGTTATTTTTGATTAGGAATAAATATTGTGACATACAATACTTCTAATCAAATCTTCGAAGACTTAAAGAGATTTGGAATCAATACGAACCATGTTCTGGAAGTTGCCGCCTAGAATTAAAATCTATGAAGCGCTTGGTGCTATTGCTGACGGGCGAGTAGAAGTAATGGAAAATACTGCGAAAGTTTATTCTTCAAGCAAAAAGAAAGTATATATAGTGGAATTTGATCCTAGTAATAATGCAATTACTGCTAACGACAATGGTTCTTATTATCAAGGATACTTAGGGTATCCTGCAATCGCATTTCTATTAGTAAAGCAAATTATCTCTTACAACAAAACTGTTTTACCTTGGCTTCGTGATATTCCCTGGAAAGATATTAATACGAAGTTCAAGAATGATTTTGAGAAAACGGAACAGTATGTGCGCGAGCTTGTAGTGGGAAGAAAGGGCGATTTAAAAGTATTGGATGAGGATATACATGATATTGAAACTGCTATTTTCGAGCTAAGTCTTGAAAAATTGCCATCAAATCGAAAACCCCCAGAGGGATATTGAATGTTT
>DATIIA010000070.1:0-8277 GCA_035480115.1 Candidatus Anderseniibacteriota bacterium
ATTCTTTGGCAAAAATACAAAAACTGCCATCTCTACATCACATGTTCGAGGCGTCCTGCTTCAAATTCTTGCTCAACACCATATCCCCGTTCAAGCCCTTACGCCGCTTCAAATAAAGTCACGTCTTACAGGATACGGCGCTGCAACAAAACAACAAATCCAATACGTAGTAACCAAACAACTTCATCTATCTAGTATTCCTCAACCAGACGATGCCGCAGACGCACTTGCAGCTGCGCTTTGTGCCATATAATCTATTGTTCTATGAAACTTTTTATCAGATCCACATATATTGTAGCGGCGATACTGCTGTTTGCTAGTGCTTCCCATGCTAATGCGCAAGATTCCCAACAAAACAAACTCTCCGTCCACATCACCCAGGGCAATGGGCAATCTTTTGTGGGAAAGGCGAATAATTTTTCAATCGGCGATGAACAGCTTCCCGATTCTTCTATTCATATCACTACTCTATGGTCATTTGGGGATGGTACAAGCATGGAAGGCACAGCAATAAGCCATGCCTATAAAACTGCAGGAACATACACCGTTCGCGTTTCTCAAACAAGCAGTGACGGGCAGCATTCTGAAGATACTACCCAAATAAAAATTTTCAGTCACGTCGCAATTCTTGTGGCAGATAACTCATTCCCAAATGACCAAATTGATATAAAACAACAGCAAGCTGCCCGAGAACAGGTACTTTTGATAGTGGTACAGCCAAAAACAAATGGGCCAGAGACGGTTACGGAAGAAGCGCTCACTAATCAGTTACTCGATGCGCGCGATGCAATTCAAAAAGCCGACTACATTCTCGTTGAAACTTCTGGAAGCGTCGGTTCCAGCGTTCTCTCTAAGTTAGCGCAACACATCAAGCAATCCTCCGACTTATCGTTTGAAGACTTGGGTATTAAGGATAAAGGTATTTTTATCTTATCAGACACCCCATTTGGAGTACTCGTCCCAGCAGCTCAAGCAGCTTTCGATCAACTACGCCCAAGCTATATTCTTCTTACGAAACCAGAAGCGATTGATCTTGTTCTTGAGCCCATGACAGCAGACGAAGCAAAGCAAAGCATTATTACCTCAAATATTGATCATCGTCTATTAGGGCCGTTTAGCGCGCGAACAGTAAAAGATATTGGTATTACAAATGCTATTTCGTTCGGGATAAATTACCTAGTCAATAAAGGGGTGCCCATTAACAGCATCACTCTTATCTTGATGCTACCAGTTATCGCAACTATTCTATCGTTTTCCCGCCAAGTCATTGGTTTAAAAGCATTCGGGCTCGTTACCCCAACGATGACAACGCTGAGTTTTTTGGTTATGGGCCTTCCCTATGGATTAATTGTTTTTGCCGCCGTATTACTATCAGGAACACTCACCCGCCTCGTCTTAAGGACTCTTCACCTGCTCTATCTTCCCCGCATGGCACTAGTTCTTACAAGCGCCAGCATTGCAATACTGCTTGTGTTTGCATTGGGTGCAACAAGAGATGCTTCTATCCTTGCCTCCTTCTCTATTTTCCCGATCCTAATGCTCACGTTACTTGCAGAGGAATTTATTGCCCTACAGTTTAAGTCTGGAGCAAAAACCGCATTTACAGTAACGACCTGGACCCTTATCCTTTCTATCGGATGTTACTTTATTGTAAGCTGGCAATTATTAAGAACAATAATTGTGTCCTATCCCGAAATTGTACTTCTGACTATTCCGCTTAATATACTTTTTGGTAGATGGAGCGGCCTACGTATAACAGAATATATTCGATTCCGTCATCTCTTACGATACATCTAATAACGATATAGTATGTCGGTACTTATAAATAAACGATGGGGCGATATTTTAGGCATGAATTCGCGAATGTTGGATTATATTATTAAATCCAATTCTCCCGAATCCATTCGTATTGCAAATAATAAGCTTGCAACCAAAAAAGCACTCCAAAAAGCAGGGCTGGCAACCCCTCGGCTATTCGCAACCGTTCGCAATCGAACAGAGATCCGTAAATTCCGATGGACGAAGCTTCCAGCTTCTTTTGTGCTCAAGCCTACTTCTTCATCTGGCGGGGGTGGCATTATCGTCATATTTGGAAGAAATAAAAAAGGAAATTGGGTAAAGGCGAATAAAAGCGAAGTATTTATTCCTGAGCTGAAATCGCATATTCAGGATATTCTTGACGGGAACTTTTCAAAGGGGAACGTGCCAGATACTGCCTTTTTTGAACAGCGAGTCAAAATTCATGGAGCCCTAAAACCATATTGCGTAAAAGGAATTCCAGACATTCGAATCATCATGTATAACCAAGTACCCGTCATGGCAATGCTTCGCCTCCCCACCGAAGAATCAGGGGGGAGAGCGAATCTTCATACCGGCGGCATAGGAGCGGGAATTGACATATCAAACGGAATTACAACCTCTGCAATCTGTCATCATCGCCCGATCGATAAAACCCCACACAATCATCTGCGAATTTCTGGAATTCAAATTCCATTCTGGGATGATATCCTATTGCTCGCCTCACGAGCGTCGCAAGCATGCGGATTACAATACTCTGGAGTCGATATTGCTATTGATAGGGATGATGGCCCACTTATCCTGGAAATTAATGCGCGCCCAGGACTCGATATTCAGTTTGCAAATCTTGCGCCGCTCAAATCGAGATTAAGGCGAGTTGAGGGCCTTAAAATGAAGAGTGTTGAGAAGAAAATTCAATTGGCAAAAAATTTATTCGGCAGCGAGCTTGATCAAGAAATAGAAGATATATATGGCCATACTGTGCTTGGTATTGAAGAGGAAGTGATTCTATTTGATCGAGAAGGCAAACAATATCCCATTCTTGCAAAGGTGGATACCGGTGCATACCGAACAACGATTGATGAAACCCTGGCAATGCGCTTAGGTATTAATGCTCCTATTATCACGCACAAAGGGGTAAAAGGCGCGCTCGGTAGGCAGACGAGGCCTGTAATTTCTCTGGAAATGAGCCTCCGTAATCGGCATATTACTACACATGCATCCCTCATTGACCGATCCCATATGAAATATGAAATGATATTAGGGAGAAGGGATTTAAATGGATTTTACATAAACCCATCAAAAATAAGGGCTTTATAAATAAAATGATATACTTTGTCTATGCCCACCAGAAAATATAATAGGCATGCTGTTGGCAAATCATTATATCGAAAATTGCTTACGAAGCAGTCGCTATTTCGCATATGCATCGGATTTGGCGTTCTTTTGCTTATTTTCGCAGGAGTTATCCTATGGTGGAGCAGGGATTTGCCTGATCCCAGCAAGGTGCAGCCTGGCAACGTAGCTGAATCGACGAAAATTTACGACTCTACTGGTACCCACCTCCTCTACGAAGTAGGAGATGTAAAGCACACCCAAGTAGCATTAGATCAAATATCTAAAAATACAATAAATGCGACCCTAGCAGCAGAAGATGACCAATTCTATAAAGAACCGGGCATATCAATCACGGGAATGTTGCGAGGAGTCATTTTAAAACCTTTAAGCGGCCAACGAGCAGAAGGAGGATCAACTATCACGCAGCAGCTTGTTAAAAATTCGCTTCTTACTTCAGACAGGACATTGCAACGTAAAGTTAAAGAACTTGTTCTTGCACTAGAAATTGAGCAGAGATTTTCAAAGGATCAAATTCTTTCTATGTACCTAAACAGTATTCCCTATGGAAGTAGAACATATGGAATAGAGGCGGCTGCACAGACATTCTTTGGAACATCGTCCCAAAATCTTGATATATCACAAAGCGCCATTCTCGCCGCTCTTATTCAGGCGCCTACGCATTACTCCCCTTATGGGTCGTATCTTGATGACTTAAAAAACCGCCAACAATACATTATTGGCAGAATGCTAACGCTCGGCATGATTACCAAAGAACAAGCAGACCAGGCAAAGGCAGAACCTCTCGCATTTCAACCTCAAACAGATAATATTCTAGCCCCTCATTTCGTATTCTATATTGAAGATTTGCTTGATAAAGAATATGGCGCGCAAATAGTGGATCAAGGCGGGTTAAAAATCATCACTACACTCGATATGAATCTGCAAACTATCGCAGAAAACACTCTCAAGCAATACCAGAGCAAACTTGGCGCAAATGGTGCAAAAAACGCATCGCTTGTTGCCATTAACCCGAAAAATGGAAATATCTTGGCAATGGTCGGATCTATCGATTATTTTAATAAAGATATTGATGGGAATGTGAACGTTTCTATTCGAAACCGCTCGCCCGGATCATCAATTAAACCATTTGTATATGCACAAGCCTTCTCGGAAGGCTACAGACCAGAAACCCTTCTTGTTGATGCAAGCACTGATTTTGGACAAGGATATAAGCCTCAAAACTACGACCTTAAAGATCATGGGATCGTATCTATGCGAACTGCCCTAGATAATTCTTTGAATATCCCCGCAGTGCAAACACTCTATTTAGCCGGGGTAAAAAATGTAGTGGCACTTGCGCAACAAATGGGCATCCCCACACTCACCAACCCTGATAGGTATGGCCTCTCACTAGTGCTTGGCGGCGGCGAAGTGACGCTTTTGGATATGACATCTGCTTATGGAGTATTTGCAAACGAGGGAGTGCAATTCCCTCCTCAGGCAATATTAAAGATTGACCATGGAAATGAAAACCTATTCGATGCATCGAAAAACCAAACCCAAGGAAATGCGGCTCTTGATCCGCAAATTGCTCGAATGATTACAAATGTTTTATCTGACAACAATGCGCGCGGAATGGTGTTTGGGTTAAGAAGCCCTCTTCAACTGGGTGCACGGCCCGTAGCGGCAAAAACGGGCACTTCCCAGGATTTTCGAGATGGGTGGACATATGGATACACTCCGTCGCTTGTAGCAGGAGTATGGACAGGAAATAACGATAACTCCCCAATGAGGAATAACTCTGACGGGGTTGTCACCGCTGGCCCAATTTGGAATAGCTTTATGAGGCAAGCGCTAACAACTACACCTATTGAACAATTTACTCCGCCAGAGCCTCTGCCCCCAGCTGCTCATGGAATTGTTGATGGTAACCTGCCCCAGGTTCAAGGTAAGTGGGATCAAGACAGCCAAACACTCTATACCCTTGATTGCCCTATAAATGTTGGTCAGGTACGCACCATAAAAGAACTTCATAGCATCTTGTACTATACGCGCAAAGGCGATCCGAATGGTGAACCGCCCGCACAAGCAGAGGCAGATCCTCAATTTGCTAATTGGGAAGCGTCAGTAGCTGCGTGGCGAGATAAGCACAACCAAGACACAAAAGATAATCCAAGCGAGCCTATATACGTACCTTCTCTGCCTACCCCGACATGCAACGTTGGAAGCCCAGACGAGTTACCAAAGGTCGAAATCGTATCTCCGAATACTACGATCTTAAAAAGCAGTCCGGTAAAGGTTACTGCCCAAATCACTCCTTCCTCCGACCACCAACTGCAAAAAGTTAGGTTTTTACTCGACGGACAAGAAATTGCATCTCTACAACCAAATGATGGAAATACCTACAACGCATCATTTTCTTTTGACCCTTCATTTGCTGGGAGAAAAACACTGGTCATCCAAGCGATTACGCAAGATAACCTAATCGGCAGCGCGCACCGAACATTTATTATTAATCCGGACCCCAATCCGCCTACTGTAACGCTGCACACTCCGCAAGATGGATCAACAATAGCCTCTTTCCCCTACACTATTAAAATTAGCGCAACAGCCCATGCTGGCATTGATTTTGTGGACGTCTTATATACAAAAGATGGCGGCAATGGGACTCAAAGAATTGCACGTGTAAGCAACCCATCAGCGAATGGGCCTACGAGATACGATACTGTTTGGCAAGATTCGGCAGGACCCGGGATATACCATATATATGCTGTTGCGTACGACAAGACCGGCAACACTGTCCAATCGGATACTCACACAGTGACAGTGCAACAATAAACGGCGCTAGCGCGGTTGCATAAATTCCTTCCATCGACGATATAGCTCTGCAGTTGCAACAAGGTCGCGAGCATTATATTTTGCAATCTCAAGACCGCGACCGTCTTTGTATGCTTGCGCTACGTCTTTGCCTGCTATATCCCCATCTTTAGGACTTGCAATACCAAGCGCGGTGGCCCATAAGTGGAGACTTCCTGCTCGCTGAACAGAGCCATAATATCGTAGTTGATCATATAAATCAGTATGAAGCATTCCGCCCCATGATTTATTATTAAAACGATTACTCATAAGGGCGCGACTCACGTGCACGCCTTGAATACCCGATCGCGCTATAAGGTACGGAATATCGAAACCCCTCCCATTAAATGTAATACATTCATCGTATGTTCCAATTCCTCCCCAAAATGCCTCTAGCATACTCTTTTCACTTCTCTGCTTATATACCATGCTATCTTCTGTTAGTTCTCCTATCTGGTGTATAGGATCCTGAAACGAAATAACTCCCGCCCCTTGATCGAGATCATACACTCCGATAACTACCACTTGGCCGAGCAAAGGCGAAAATTGGAGATCTTGTATAGCTTTTTGCAGCTCCGCCTGATATTCTGGCGTATTCGGCTCGTGCTGAATCCTGCTTATGATATCGTTTTTTGTATATTCATCGAATTCATCAAATTCTTTGCCGACCGTTTCAATATCAACAACAAATCTCTTCATAGTTATTCCAGCATAACGCGAATTGTACCAATATCACAATTCAACTCCTTTTTTATTACTGCATGTATATCGTGTTCAAAAAGCAAAATCTGTTGAGCAAGGGCTGGGTTATGCACTCGTATCTTCACACTGTTTCCCATCCCTTGAACCGAACAATAGAATGTCTCCCTTCCAATCAATGGCCGCAAGAAAGATTCAATACAAAACTGAATATCTGTATCCCCAGCTAGTCCGATGCGGTCAGTAAAAAGATCAGATAACGGCTGGAAACTCATGCAAAAACTTTTGAAGATATAAGAGACCGGATATCAACGCTAGCCACGTCGCTCTTGCCACGAATATTGTCGGGGATAGATGTGCAGGTAAGAATTGTTTGAGAAGAAGGAAGATGCTGGAGAAGCGTTTCTTGCCGAGAAGGGTCAAGTTCGCTTAAAATTTCATCAAAAAGCAACACTGGCTCTATTCCTATACGTGCCTCTATAAAAGCACGGGAAGCAACCTTCATTGCAATAACAAGGCCGCGTATCTGTCCCCTTGAAAAAACCGCTTCCACTGGTCGGCCATCAACAGAAACGGAAATATCATCTCGATGAGGGCCATACATGGTATACCGATACTTTTTTTCATATACCCACGATTCCGTCAGAATTTCTTGCAACGAATCCACAGAAGGTGCCCCTAATATGAGCTCAAACACAATATTGCGTTGCTCTAAAAATAATTCAGCATATAAATGCGCAACATGTTCATTAAGATATGCCACAAACTCCAGGCGGTCGACCCAAACAGCACCAGCATATTCTACTAACAAACTCGTCCAAGCCTGAATGTCTTGGATAGAATGAGCATGTTTTAAGCTAGCGTTTCTCTGTTTTAACACTTTATGATATTGAACAATCGTTGAAAGGTACTTTTTTGAACTAGCAAGCGAAGAATTTAAAAAATTTCTCCTCCCAGATGGCCCTCTGTTAAATAAAAACGCATCTTCCGGCAGGAATAGCACATATGGATATCGTCCAAAAAACGTAACAGGAGAAACTGGTACTCCTTGCTCTAAAATACGCATTTTTTTGGACTCTTTTATATACTGAACAGATAAAGACGTTCGAATCCCCGCCTGATCAACCTCTCCTTTTACCATAAATTGGTCTGCCCCCCACATCACACACTCTTCAGACCGCGAACGGAACGAGCGCCCTCGCAACATCATTGTAATCGCTTCTAAAAAATTGGTTTTTCCGCTTGCGTTTGGTGCAATCAATACAACAAGGGGTGCCTTAGGTATCTCAAAATAATCTATGTGCTCAAAGTTTCTAAATTGATGAGCAGAAAAAGAGTGAATTTTCATACAACCTATGCCTGAATTGGCATAACGACATATGTATATTTCGCGCCCTTTTCCTCTTCACGAAACACAACAGGGTCATATTGGCCAGAAAAATACATATTACAATTCTCGCTCGCAATATGCGATATACCATCGATAACATACTGAATATTACCAACAAAGAAACATCCTCTCCTTCGCCCGTCACACTAAGCGTCACCTCACCCTCACCAAGCTCTCCCCCTGCAACTTTTGCAACA
>DATIIA010000071.1:0-4133 GCA_035480115.1 Candidatus Anderseniibacteriota bacterium
GCATGAAAAAAGAATTTGTAACTATGGGAATGCCAGCACGCATAGAGGTAGTTGATCCTCATGTGCGAGAGAAAGATATAGATGAAATCATAGAATATTTTGATAGTATCGATCGGCGTTTTAGCACATATAAACAAGATAGTGAGTTATCACGAATTAATGCCGGCGCCATTTCTCCTGATCAATATAGTAAAGATATGCAGACTATATTTGCACTATGCGAGCAAACACGCCTGGAAACAAACGGCTATTTTGATATACATAGTAATACTATTCTGGACCCATCTGGCCTTGTAAAAGGGTATGCAATTTGGCAGGCATCGCAGCAGTTGCAGAATAAAGGGTATATGAATACATACGTAGAAATCGGCGGAGATATTCAAGTATTTGGTACAGACCAGCATCATACACCATGGGCTATTGGCATTCGCAACCCCTTTCAAAAAGATGAAATTATTAAAGTTGTACATCTTATTGATGCTGGAATTGCAACATCGGGAACCTCTGAGCGCGGAACGCATATTTATGATCCTATTCATAAAAAAGATGCAGATGAAATTGCAAGTATAACGGTGATTGCTCCGAGCGTATACGATGCAGATCGATATGCCACTGCTGCATTTGCGATGGGAGAAAATGGAATATCCTGGATTAATGACCAACCAGGATATGAGGGGTATGCTGTAACGAAAGACAAGCGCGGTGTTTATACAAATGGATTTTCTTCATATGTTCATTGATGCTCTACTCAATAAGATAACAATGTACCGGCTTACGCTGTACTACTTGATTGCCTTGCTTGTGTTTGCAGGAATATTTGGGATGTTCGGATTGTTGCCCTATTCTCTTTTAGATATTTCACTAAGCGTGCTCATTGCTATCTGCGTTTCATTGGTAGCGAATCTGGGATTTGCGAAATTTTTTCATGCGGCAACAAATATTGAATCAGTATTTATTACCGCATTGATTATAGTTTGTTTGATTCCTATTTCATTTCCTGCAAATGCATTATTCCTTGCTGCTGCATGTATATTCGCAATGGGATCCAAATATCTTCTTACTATTGAAAAGCAGCATATCTTTAATCCGGCTGCAGTAGGAGTGCTTGGGATTTCACTATTGTCTCCAGAACATGTTGCAATTTGGTGGATGGGAACGCCACTCATGATGCCATTTGTTATATTAGGTGGCGTATTGCTTGTAAGGAGAATCAGGAGAGAAAGTATGGTCTATGTATTTTTTGCGATATATTTTTTAGTTTCGATAATCACTTTTATTATCCAGGGGAATTTATTCTCTTCTTTCTCAAGCATTTTCGATATACTGCTTTTCCGCTCGCCCGTGTGGTTTTTAGGAATGGTGATGCTTACGGAGCCTCTGACTGCTCCAGGAAGAAAACGTCCGCAATTACTCTATGCAAGCTTGGTTGTGCTCTGCACTGCAACACAGCAAATTCGATTTTCCCCAATCCACTTTACTCCTGAAGAAGCATTATGCATCGGCAACATTGCTGCTTACATTATGACGCCACGTCACCGATTTGTATTGGCGCTGCAGGAAAAAATCCAGCTCACCGCAGATACAATTCAATATATATTCCAGCCGAAGCAACCGCTTGCTTTTAAAGCTGGGCAATACATGGAATGGACGTTGCCGCATTCAGGAACAGATAGCCGAGGCAATAGGAGATATTTTAGCATCGTTTCTGCACCAAAAGCAGATAAGCTTTCTATTGCTGTAAAATTTTATGAAAATTCGAGCAGCTATAAAACAAAGCTTAAAAATTTAGAAGTCGGTGAAGAAATTATTGCGGCACAATTAGGAGGGGATTTTACATTGCCGCGTACTATCGAAAATAAAAAATTAGTATGTATTGCTGGTGGAATCGGAATAACGCCATATATCAGCATGATTGAATATATAATGCGTGAAAAGAAATCATGCGATATTGTGCTGCTTTATTCACTGAAAACTCTTAATGACGCTGTATTTATAGATACATTAGAAAAAGCGCGGGCATTTGGCATTAACACCGTATATACAATTACAGACAAAAATTCAATTCCGAAAGATTGGGAGTGGGGGGTTGGCATAATAGATGCTGCGATGATTCAAAAAGAAATTCCAGATTATAGCGAACGAACATTTTATATTTCAGGCCCGCAACTCATGGTACAGGCGCTAGAATCTATGCTTAAACATATCAATATTTCAAAGAAAAAAATAATCACGGACTATTTCCCAGGATTTGCTGGGTAATGTAGGCATAGTTTTCCACTCAATACAGCAAAATATATGCTACACTTTCTTCATGAAAGGAAAGGTTTCTAAGAAGCAGGTAGCCATCCGTCAACGAATGGTTTGGGTTATTACTGCGATAGTAGTCCTCGGAGTATTTGCGTTCATCGGTAATAATACGTATACGAATCTTGTAAAAACAGCAGCAAATCCGAATGCTGCAACTCTTCCTGATTTTTGTTACAACAAAACAACGAACAATGTTTCATATTTGTGTAAATTGCCAACAATGAGAGATGCATTGATTTTAAAGTTGTTTGTAGACTATGAACCAATAGGGCTTGTGCCGGTTGACCAGAATAACAACGGTAGCGGACCAGGAAATGGGGGTACAGGACTGTATGATGGTGCACATACAGCAGTTGCGCAATACCAGGGATCTTGCAAAGCCTACTGCAATTGCACTTTCGATACATCACCTAATCAGCCAGCCTCTTGCCCCGCGGATGGTTCGCACGAATTTGCCCCTAAAGTTCCTCCTGTTTGTCATTATAAATTAAATGTAAAAGTTTATGATAAAAAAATGAATTATTTTTTACAAAAATACATTGGTAATCCTGGGAACCCTTCCTATGCATATGAATTCGAAGATAGTTTATTTGGAGCCCAACATGCAGCATCTTCTCTACAGACGTTTGGTACTGATCCTCTTGTTGCACAACATCAAGAAAACCAGTGTAAATTAGATACTCAGGACATAAATTGCAGAAGTTACTGTCGAGACGCTATCTCGAACAACTTACAACCGTTGCAGGAAACTGGTAAGTGTATTGTTAAAACCCCAAAAGATCCTTTGCCTGACGCATGCAATCCTCCTAGTCCTCCGCCTACCCCTACCCCTTTACAAACATGTGATCCTAACACATGTAGGCAACATCCAACTTCGACACCACTAATAACGCATTAAAAATGTTTAGATGAAGATAAGGTAATCGTGGTCTTGCGGTGGAGATGCTGCAGTATTACGCTTATTACATATGAAAATTCGTTCGTTTTCTGATAATGAAATTCCATCTTTTACTGAACTTCTTGTTGCAATTCCAAACTTTCTTCCAGAGGAATCGTTTACTGCTCTGAAGAAAGAAATTGAATCTGTAGCTAAAGTTTCTCGAGGCCATGTTCCCATGTATAGAAAAGGGGGAGCTATTTCGTATGAAACGTTGCGCGCTCATGTACCGAGCGCATTAGAGCTGTATCATTCTCCTGATCATCAACACTTGATTTCAACTATTGTCGGAACAAAAGTAGTGCCTACTCCTGAAGATCATCCCAATTCTTTATCTGTGTTGGTATACGATCAGCCTGGAGATCATATTGCATGGCACCATGATAAAAATTATTACAGAGGCCGATATTTTACTGTTCTGCTTGCAATAGAAAATCGTGGTCATGGAGAAGATGGGTTGTCTTCGCTTCAACTTCTTGTGAAGAAGCCAACAGGAGATGTAATAATCCCAACTCCGCCGAATACGTTAATTCTTTTTGAAGGATCAAAAGTTCTTCATCGTACTACGCAACTCAAAGAAGGGGAGCGCCGTGTATTATTGAGCAAAACATATAGTACAGATCCGCGATATTCATTTACAAAAAATATATTACGTCGTATTAAAGACGCTTCTTTCTTTGGATTAGATTCGCTTTGGAAATAGGGGCATAAATAAAATTCGCCTCACTGACCACTCATGGTTACAGCGAGGCGATCGTGACGTGATCAAAGTTCTATTGCCAGGAATCGGCAGCCTTGTTCCCATCCACCCTCCTCTTGGGACACAATTCCGAAATAGCTTCGGAGCGTCCAGCGATCGAGAACCGGATGAAATTCATACCCCGTTCCG
>DATIIA010000072.1:0-3017 GCA_035480115.1 Candidatus Anderseniibacteriota bacterium
TGAAGACAAATCAGCAGCAAGCAGGGCAAGTGTCTGCAACGATAGGTATGCAAGCGTATTCACAACAGCAACAATAATATTCCACCCTATGGCACCAAATAAACTCATGATGATCGTAGTACTCGCGGCAATATTGATTGCAGGTATTGCAGCAGTATGGCTCATTTACCGAGCGCCGAGTTCGAGTACGCCTACGGGAACTGAAACATCTGTCACAACAGAATCCAGTACAATTCCATCTACAGATCAAACAACTTCCAGCGCAGCTCCATTCAACACGTCAGTCTTGCAGCGATCTGACTATTCCGCACTTGACTTAGGATTAATTACACAAGGAAGACTTCCCGTACTACCTCCCGCTGGCGCAGGAAAAGCAAATCCATTTCAATAAACATGAAAGGTATGGAATCGTTGCTCGCAATGCTCGAGACTCGCGGGCTTCTTGAGGGCTCAATTCTTGCCCATATCAAAGATCGTAATGAAAAAGAAGGAATTTCTGTTGCAGAAATTATTCGATCAGAAAAACTAATGCCACCAGAAGAATTGGTGAAGGCGCAGGCTGAAGTTGAAGGATTGCCTTATATTAATCTATCGACAACAAATCTGAATAAAGATGCAATGAAGGATATATCTGCAAAGGCAGCAAATACATACCGATTCATTGCATTTGATATTCAAGATAAAAAAATACTGATTGCCGTAGAGTCTCCTCAAGATTTTCAGGCAATGGAGGCAGTAAAATTTATAGCAAAGCGCAAAGGGTTGATACCAGAAATATATCTTGCGTCCCCGGAATCTATTGATATCGGGCTAAAAGGTTCGGGAGTAGTCGAGGCGGAAATTGGGGGCGCGATTAAAGATTTTTCTCATGAGTTATCAGAGGCTAAGGATGATGGGAAGCTTGCAACAAAAGATATAGAGCATTTGGTGGAAGAGGCTCCTGTCACAAAAGTTGTTGCTGTTATGATTCGCCATGCGATTGAAGGGCATTCTTCTGATATTCATATCGAACCTACTGATAAAGATGTGCGTGTCCGATTCCGTATCGACGGCAAATTGCACGCTACATTAGTATTGCCTCTAAAAGTTCATACAGCGATTATTTCGCGCATTAAAATTTTGAGTAACTTGAAAATCGATGAGGCTCGTTTACCTCAAGACGGGAGATTTTCTGCAACAATTGATTCAAGAGCATATGATTTTCGTGTTGCGACGATGCCTACGACGTTTGGTGAAAAAGTTGTTATGCGTATTTTGGATAAGTCGAGCGGGGCTCCCTCATTTGAGACGCTCGGATTGCGTGGAAAAAGCCAACAAATATTTGAACAGTATTTGCAATCTCCATTCGGAATCGTGCTAATTTCAGGGCCGACTGGTTCCGGAAAATCTACAACACTGTATCGATCGCTTTCGGAATTAAATGATCCTGAATCAAACATCGTAACTCTTGAAGATCCAGTTGAATATGAAATTCCGGGAGTAAATCAAACTCAGGTGAAATCAGAAATTGGATTGACGTTTGCATCAGGCTTACGAAGTATACTGCGTCAGGACCCAGATATTATTATGGTGGGTGAAATTCGAGATCGCGATACTGCAGAGCTTTCGGTACAAGCAGCACTTACAGGGCACTTGGTATTATCCACTATCCATACCAATGGTGCTGTCGGCGCAATCCCGCGATTAATCGATATGGGCATTGATGGATTTTTATTGTCCGCTAGTGTTCGCTTACTTGCAGCTCAGCGACTAGTTGTTCATTTATGCCAACATTGCAAAAAAGAAGTTCCACTTACAGAAGAAGAAAAAACAATAATCGATAAAGAACTAGAAAAAGTCCCCGCTGAATACAAGACAGACGAAAATCAAAAAAATCCCAAGTATTTATTTACCAGTCCTGGATGCCCGGAATGTAAGGAAATGGGCGTTGATGGTCGTATTGCTATTTTTGAAGTCGTGCCAATTTCTCACGCGTTGCGTGAAGCAATGACTGATTTTCATGGATTCGATCAGCTGCTCGAAATTGCATCAAATGAAGGAATGGTTACGATGCGGCAAGATGGATTACTGAAAGCACTCACCGGAGAGGTGCTATTTAGAGATGTGATGCGCGTTACTTCTGAAAATGAATAATTAGGTATATACTGTTGGTATGGAACATACACCCTTCATATTACTTGTGGAAGACGATTCGTTTATCTCCGGAATGTATCAAACCAAGCTGAAAAATGCGGGGTATCAAGTCGAAATTATTGCAGATGGTGAGCTTGCATGGAATCGATTGCAACAAGATCCTGTTCCAGATATATTGCTTCTCGATATTATTTTGCCTAAAAAAGATGGATTTGAAATTCTTGAAGATTTGCGGAAAGAGGACAGATTGAAAAATTTGCCAGTTATTTTACTGACGAATCTAGGCCAAAAACCGGATGTTGAGCGCGGAATCAAATTAGGTGCAGATGATTATATTATCAAGGCGCACTTCACGCCATCTGAAGTGATGGAGCGCGTCGAAAAAGCTCTCCATGCGCGAAATTGACGACCTGCTTCGTGAGGCCCAAGAATATGGCGCTTCTGATGTTCATGTAAGTGTTGGTCGCCCTCCATTTTTTCGTATTGACGGAAAATTATCTCCTGTCGGAGAAAAACCAATTGATTTAGAAGAAGGAAAGGCAATGATGAATCATTTGATGGCGGGAAATCCCAGCTTTCCATCGATGTTAGAAAGAGATCGGCAAGTTGATTTTTCATATGCGCTTCCAGACGGAGTGCGATTTCGTGTGAATGTGTTCTATCATATTAATGAGCTTGCAGCAGCCCTCCGATTAATTCCTTCAAATATCCAGACAATTGAACAGCTTCATTTGCCCCCACAGATTTTACAATTTGCAGACTTAAAACAAGGATTTGTTTTGGTTGTGGGGCCCGCAGGTCATGGAAAGTCAACCACGCTTGCAGCGCTCATTGATTATATTAATGAAAATAGGAGAGAGCACATTATCAGTATCGAAGATCCT
>DATIIA010000073.1:0-2498 GCA_035480115.1 Candidatus Anderseniibacteriota bacterium
CATTATCAGTCCACACCTTCTCTCCATGAAATTCAGGATGCGTTACTTCATTCATCGTATCTTGCTGAAAAAATAGAACAAAAGTTCGGATATATTGTGAAGCGAGGTAGATTGTCACTTGTTGATCAGCGATTGCGGCGGCATGCAATTGCGCAAGATAAATGGAAAATATTAAGGCGGTGTGCGCCTTTCTTGGCTATGGCTCCGTTTGTCCGCGGTCTAGGGGGCTCCGGCTCGCTGGCTGTTGATAATACAAAATTTTCAAGTGATTTGGATATTCTTGTAGTGGTGGATGAAGGGAGGATCTGGACCACTCGATTAGCGCTCTTAATTATCTCTCAACTATTAGGAAGAAGGCGAAAGTACGATTCTAAGCATGCTCCAGATATGCTATGTCTGAATCATTATCTTTCTATGAATCGTCTCACGGTTTCGAACGATATCCAGAATATTTGTATGGCGATGCAGTATGCGATGCTTGTTCCTATTTTTGACGATGAAAAAATGCGAACTTTTAGGCAGCGCAATTCCCGCTGGATTGATGACTACGTACATGTCCCAGTGCCCCCAACCTTACAACATCAATATACTATTCATATTCCAAGAATTTTGATGTTTATAAAAAAGCAATTTGAATTGCTGCTGCGGGAACCGATCGGCGATGCAATAGAGCGCCAAGCAGAACGATTGCAGCAATGGATCATTCTTCGCCATTGGGCTAAAAAAGGAGGAGCGCCAGAATACGGCAGAATTGTATTGACCGCCAACGAATTAGCTTTTCATCCGGATACGAAAGTACCAGCTATCGTTGATGCGTTTGCTGCAGCTCCTTAATTGCCTTGTCGTGTTCGATGAGGGTTTCCTGATTTGCCTTGAGAATATCAAGCACTTCATCAAGTTTTTCGTTTGCAATATCCTGTTTCTGTTCAAGAGATATATGTTGTTCCGCAACTGCAGATACTTGACCTTCAAAATGTTCTAATGCAACCTCAAGGTGGCGTTGAGACTCTTTCGATGCTTCCGCAAGTAAATGTTTATTCTCTTCCTTAAAGTCAATCAGTTGTTTCTCAAGCTTCTCGTCAAAGCTTGCGGTGTATTTATTAAGCAAATCTTCAAAATAACGCTTATCTTCGAGATCCATACTTTTTAGTATAGTCTTATACAAATAAGCCCGCAATCTGGTCTTGACGCTTAGCAGTCTCGAGGATAGACTGCTATATACGAACAAAAATATTTTATTATTTATTCTTTTTATTGTATGAAGATTGAACCACTCCACAATAATGTTGTTGTTAAGCAATTAAGCGATAAGGAAGTTACTGCGTCCGGAATTGTGTTGCCTGATAGCGTGAACCAAGAGAAGCCGATGGAAGGCGAAGTGATCGCTGTCGGAAAAGGCAAGATGATGGAAAATGGAACAATTGCTCCTATGTCCGTGAGTGTCGGTGACAAAGTCTTATTTACAAAATATGCGCCAGATGAAGTCGAAGTTGATGGCCAGGAGTATTTGGTTGTCAGCGAAGATAAGATTCTTGGAATAATTCGTAACTAATTACATTACTATATATGGCAAAACAAATTTTATTTGGCGATGAAGCACGAGAAAAACTTCGCAATGGAGTTGATACGCTTGCAAATGCAGTCAAGGTAACACTTGGGCCGAAAGGCAGAAATGTCGTTCTTGAAAAGGGGTATGGAGCACCTGTTATTACGAATGACGGCGTAACGATTGCAAAAGAAATTGAACTTTCGGATAAGGTTGAAAATATGGGCGTGGAATTAGTAAAGCAAGTTGCAGAAAAAACAAACGACATTGCGGGAGATGGTACAACAACTGCAACAGTTCTTGCGCAAAGCATGTTTACTGAAGGGCTTCGCCATTTGGCAGCAGGGGCAAACCCGATGGTCGTTCGAAAAGGAATCGACAAGGCTACTCAAATTGCAATTGATTCTTTGAACGAACAAACTCGAGATGTAAAAGGCGAGAGCGACATTGCGCAAGTTGCAACTATTTCCGCACAAGATGAAGAGGTTGGAAAGTTGATTGCGGATGTTATGAGTAAGGTTGGGAAAGACGGCGTAATCACCGTTGAAGAATCTCAAGCGCTTGGAGTGGAATCGGAATACGTAGAAGGAATGAATTTTGATAAAGGGTATGCAAGTGCATATATGGTAACGAATACGGAAAAGATGGAAGCTGTAATGGAAAATCCTGCACTATTACTCACAGATAAAAAGATTTCATCTATTTCTGAAATTCTTCCATTGCTTGAAAAGTTAATGCAATCTGGCAAGAAAGAATTAGTAATCATCTGTGAAGATGTGGATGGTGAAGCCCTTGCGACGCTTGTAGTGAACAAGCTTCGCGGAATCTTCTCGGCAGTTGCAGTGAAGGCTCCTGGATATGGCGATCGTAGAAAAGAAATGTTGCAGGACATGGCTGTGCTTACGGGCGGAACTGTTATTTCTGAAGAGGTCGGATTAAAGCTAGAAAATAC
>DATIIA010000074.1:0-4396 GCA_035480115.1 Candidatus Anderseniibacteriota bacterium
AATTGTCCTTCTGCAATTCCATGACGCTCAATCAACATAAATCGAGAAAATACACCGGTAATAATGGTTATGAATATCCCGAAAATTCCGATTGCAACGAGCAATTCTATCATGGTGAAGCCAGTTTGTTTTTTTTCTTGAATAGTAGTCATACTTTATGGCAGCCAGTTATAAAGCAGCTCTTGAATAGATACTTCTTTTGTTGCAGATTGTCCCATCCAGCTTACGGTTGCAGTAATTGTTACAAACGCAGGATTAGCGCTTTCTTGGGAACAGTCCACAGTCATTACTCTGCTATATCCTGAATTTGTATCTCCTAGAGAATTGGTATGAGTCCATTCTTCATATGTCTCCCCATTAACAGATACTTTATGAAGGTATAAACTTGAATTTGAATCTCCCTGATTAAAATTTTCTGGATCAATAGTATATGTATAGCTTTCATTTCCTGGGCATAGCTTGCGGCTACTATTAGACATCCAGTTTGCGCGGTTATTATCCTGAAACCAGGTGTCATCACGAAGTTGGCGTGTAAGCTCCAAGCCTTCATGAGCTAAGTTCGTTGCGATAAATGTTTGCCTTCCTGCAGTTACAACTTTATTCGTATTTGCGATTACTTGCGCTACGGAAATAGAGGCAATTACTGCGATAAAAAGCCCAATTAATACTTCAATCAATGTAAATCCTTTATCATTCATAGCGATTTCACATCAATCGTACCATACGGATGCACTGTAAGTACTCTTGTTAATGATCGGTAACTAATCAACGTTATTTTTGCTACCTCTGCTGGCCCCATAGCTGTCATACTTCCTTTTTTATTCAAATATACCGTTGGCGGAAAAGATGTATATACAAGAGAACCTCCAAAATCCGTCGTCGGAGTTGTATTTAAATCGAATGTTGCAATTGTGTAATCTTTATTGGATATGTATTGATTATCGGGATCCGTATCTGCAAATTCGATAAGTTTATTACCAGAAAATGCTATACCAACATCCGAACAGCCGGCACGGTCTTTAGATGCCATGTCCGACATCGGTAAACAATCATCGGGACGAACTTGATTTAATGCTCGCTCTTTTGCATCGAGGAGCACTGCGCGAATTTGTTCCGTATCGGAAATTAACTGTTGGTCACTGCGCGCTAAAGGAATCGCCTGGAGCGCTAAGCCAGACATAATTGTTATAATAGAAATAATGATGAGCGATTCTATGAGAGTGAAGCCCTTCTGATTTCCTGCGTCCATAGCTTTATTCTACTCCAAGCAACTGAAAAAAACGATTCGGAAGATCCGGAATAAGCAGAATACAAAACGCCGCAAGTGCAAGAAAGGGACCAAATGGAACTGCTGTTTTCCGTCCTGCTTTTTTTATACTTATCAACCATATTCCAACGATTCCACCAATAAAAAAAGAAATAAAAAGCAGCGTTACAATTCCTTGAAACCCAAATAGTATTCCAAATGGAATCATTAATTTCACATCGCCGAATCCAATACCCTCTCCTGCTGTTATCATCCACAGCCCATATAAAAATCCAACACCAGTAAGTAACCCAAAAATAATGTCTTGAAATGATGAATACGTAATAATCGCTAACGCACACGAAGCAATAACAAGCAAAGCAATAAATCGATCCGGCAATATCATTGAAACAAGGTCGATCCGAATTAAAATAAGCAAGATACAAGCAATACCATACATGCACAGTGCGTGCGCTAATTGATGTTGAGAAATAAGCGCCTGCTCTAAAAGTCCGATACACAGCAAACCCGAAGCTAGCTCAAATAAAGGATACTGTGGAGATAATTCTTTTTTACATCCACTACACCTTCCCCTATTCCATATAAAAGAACCATAGGGAATCAGTTCGTACCAACGCAATTGTTTTTTGCAATAATCACACCGAGACCGCCCCATAAAAGGGTTTTCTTCAGATTCATATCGATCTGCGACAACAAGCAAAAAACTTCCGATTGCAGAACCAAGTACAAATAATATAATCGTCAAAAATCCAGTAAACAGCGTTAGCATATATAGTAGCGTACGCTAATTTCTCTATTCTTAAAAACCCAACACCGACCCATACTATGGGCCGGTGTATCTTGTATATACATTCTTTTTAAAGAATGTTAACACTTAGGGGCTGTCGTTGATGTTCCAGCAGTACAAGCACTCGTTTGAAGTTTTGCTGATCCTGTGCTATCAGCACAGAAATACTTTGTTGAGTCACTTTTTATTTTTTCCGCTATACAATACCCACTAGCATTGCTTATAACATTTGTATAACCTACTACATTGGCAGCAGTAATATCTGCTCTGATCGTATTAGCATTTGTTTGCGTAGTTGCTGAATTGCCACAATTTGCTAGGTTTCCAGAATTGAAGCATCCTGCAACACCTGCATACGATGAGCCACCATTATTATCATTTACAATCTCTGCTAAGGTTCGGAGCTGTCCAACATCTGACTTGACGCGAGCGTCTTGCGCCTTATCTCGTGCATTTGCGAGTGCAACTAATACGAGGGCTGCAAGGATACCGATAATAGCGATAACAACGAGTAATTCAATGAGAGTAAATCCTTTGTTTTTCTTATTCATATACGCTCACCTCCTTTCAAGCTATGCATAGCAAAAAGTATATCATGATTTTTTTATGAAATCACTAACACGAGGTTGTAAATTGGCATCAACACGGACCCTACAACGATACCTACTCCGATTCCAAGCACAACGATTAAAATAGGTTCCAATAAAATGGTAACTGATTCTAATACGTCTTTTACATCGCGAGCGAAAAAGCGATTTGCTTGCTGGAAAGAATCTGAAATTCGTCCGCTCCGCTCTCCGACATTCACCATTGTTGTTAACATCGCAGGAATATACGGCTCATGTTCCCAAACATATGAAATCGATGATCCGCTTTTGACCGCTTGGATAGTATCTTCTAAAATTCGCAGATATACCCGATTCCCAATAGACTCGCGAGCAAGCGTTAAGGCCTCAAGAATAGGAACATCGCTTGAAAACAATGTAGATAAAATAGAGGTCATGCGCGCCAGATATACTTTTTCAATAAGATCTTTTAAGACTGGTATTTTTAGCATCCATGTACTAAATGTATATCTGCCTTCCGTTGTTCGGATCCAAGAACGGAACAAAAATCCAACCGCAACTGCAATCGTAAGTAAAATTGGCCAATATGCTGTTAAGAAATGAGTCATTGCAATAAGAATCCTCGTAACTAATGGAAGCTGGACATGCGCATCCTCAAACAATGACACTAACTGCGGCAATACAAATGTAAACATAACTATAACCAGAACAACTACTAGCACTAATACGAAAATTGGATAAATTAATGCTGCACGTACGCTGCGCTGAAAGCCATATTCTTCTTCTAATTGGTCTGAAATTGCAATCATGGACTGGCCAAGCTTACCGCTTGCTTCACCTGTTCGAATAATTCCCAGAATAAATTGGTTGAATGCGGCTGGATGCTTACTCATTGCTATAGACAGAGATTCTCCAGATTCGATATCATAAATAATTTCTCGAATAACATCTGCAAGCATTTGCTTCTGGGATTGTTTTTGCAATGCTTGTAATGTTTCTAGGATCGGAACACCAGCATTGATCATTGATGAACCTTCGCGGAAGAATATGATCAAATCGCGCATACGCACTCCGAAATTTCCAATCGATTTATGGAGTACGGAACTTTCCTTCACTTCTTCGATAGAAACCGGTGTTAATTCATGAGAGCGAAGCAGGCTTGCTGCACGTTCTTCATTCGCTGCTCGCAGCGTTCCGCGAGTAAGTGTTCCGTTTGCTTGCCGAGCTTTGTAATTGAAGGTAGCCATAGTAAAAGTATATCACTTAACGCATCATTCGTTTAGTATTTGAGAAATATGCGCGCGCATCTTCTAGACGCACTGCTCCCGTATCAACCAGGCCTTGCAAGCTCGCATCCATTGTTTGCATCCCAACGTCTGAACTCGTCTGAATAATTCCTGCTATTTGGTGAATGTTTCCTTCACGAATAACGTTTCGGACTGCCGGAGTAACAATCATAATTTCTACCGCAGGAATACGACCTCCCGTTGTCCATGGAAGTAAGCGCTGAGAAATAACCCCTGATAATGCATTTGCAAGCTGGCTTCGCACTTGCGCCTGTTGGTCAGCTGGAAATGAATCGATAATACGCTCTACTGTTTGGCCGGCATCGTTTGTATGAAGCGTTGCAAATACGAGATGCCCCGTTTCTGCTACCGTCAATGCTGTTTGCATTGATTCCGGATCTCGAATTTCCCCTACTAAAATAACGTTTGGGTCTTGGCGAAGCGTTACTCGAATTGCATCTTGAAAAGATATTGCATCTCCTCCGATTTC
>DATIIA010000075.1:0-1875 GCA_035480115.1 Candidatus Anderseniibacteriota bacterium
AATGGAAAACTCGTAGAAAGCGGCGAGGTATTCATATTAGTGTTAACTGCCAAGTTATCGTGCCCCATTGGTAATGTAGAAGTAAACGCTTGTTCCATTTGGAATAACGCTGGTTTTGCATAAATTAAGCGACCCTCAAGCAGCACTTCAATTTGAGAGAGAATATCATCTAGCTCTTCTTCTGTGCCGGCATATACAGTGATATATAAGCCATATTGGTAAAAACGTTCTGTCCCCTGCACTAATCGATCTCGCAATTCTTCAATATCTTGATATGCCGTCTCTAATTGCGGATCGCGCACCTTCCCCTGCTCTTGTTGCATTGTTATAGATGTGGATACCTGCGTAATACGTTTGCGCAATTCTTTTAAGATAGTCGCAGAATCTTGCGGATAGATAAACATTGCAACATCAAACTCAACATCAAAATTTACAATCGAAGCAAACCAGTTTGTATCTAAATAGCGAGGATAGGTCGTAACATAGATTGTCGTTGCAAATTTTCCATCAATTTCAATAGATTTTGTTTTTACTTTAAATCCTGATGGAGCAATAAGGTCTCGAAGCGATGAGATTCCCTTTTCAAATTGGTCCATTACAGCTTTATCCTCTTTGCTGATAGGCTGAGCATTAGTCTTTTTTGGGGCTGAAGATAGAAAAGAAGGAAGTTTCATAGTGGGGCTTCAGTTTCTTCTAATCTCAAATCAGTAACATTTCTCAACCGCTGGTTTCGCGATGTAGTTGGATTGAAGTAGTTATAAAATAATTCCAGAAGTTCTTGAGTCTTCAACGGCACCACTCGAAGGCCAATTCCGCGCAATCCAATTGCAATTTGCTCTACTCGGTGCAGCAGTTGTGTTTTATTATGCTCAAATTCGATATCAGACATTACATGTTTTCCTGCTACGCCCTTAGCTCCTTTTGATATTCTTCCAAATGTACCTTCTTTTTTACTTTGGGAAACAGAAAAAGGAATAGTAACAAAGAAGGTTTTTGTCATAATATTACTTCCTTTCACTAATTCAGAGATAAAATTGATATATTCTGTCATTTGGAGATGAAGAAGTTCATTTTTCTGTAAGTCGCGCAATCGTTTCACTTCTTCTAAGTACGCAGTAATATCCATTTTACGAGAAGAAACAGTAAGTTGAATAGAAAAATCCAGCGAGTTAATAAACTCTTGGTATGCATAAATAATAGCGTTTTGTTCCTCTTCTGATTTTAATGCGAAATTTACGGAGGATATCATGAGGACAGAGCGCATAGTTCCATCGTTCAATATCAAAATTCCATCTCGGATTTCAGAAATTTTGATCAGCGATTGGCTCGGTCGCCCCTTGCTGGAAGGATTAAGCATGTCAAATAGTGCCATACGTATTGCTATTGTACCACGAGTGGATCTTCGATATCTTCTGTGCTGATGTTTCCTTTCGTATCAAGTGATTGAGCAATTGCGCTGAGTGATGAAGATTCTCGTTCGGCTGCCGCAGTAGTGCGAACAGCATCCCATTCATCATCAACAATTTTAAACGCAGCAACTTTTTGTCTTCGCCAAATATACAGCTGTCCTTTTGAGATATATGAAAATGCAGCAAGAACTACAGAGCCAAATGATTTTCCGTATATTTTGACGTGTGCAAATACGGCAGCAATTCCAATGACAGGCAATGAAATTGTTATAAAGAGCGACAAATCAGAGTAAATATATACAGGAACCAGTACCATGACGGCAACAACGTACATAATGAATTGCTTGAGCGTAAATGGCCCAATAATCTTATCTTCGATGTCGGTGAATTGTGGTACTTGAAATCGCATTATAAGAGATTATTGCCTGTGTGAGGGCGGTAACGGAAAAGTTCGTTTTGGAGGAAT
>DATIIA010000076.1:0-10998 GCA_035480115.1 Candidatus Anderseniibacteriota bacterium
ATAGTTCGCATGCCCATAATATTCGCGGAAGGATTATCATCGATGTAAAGAGTTGCTTGTGAAAGTTCGCTGATTGCATCACCTAATCGAATAAAGTCATCATCATTTCCGCTCATGGAAAGTTTTCCGGTTCGAAGTTTCCACAAATCAACATGTGCATGTGCGGCTAACATACGATCCACTAACTGATCCTTGCTCATTTCTAAGCTGAATACACCAACTTTAAACCCTGCTAATGCAGCATGGCGTGCGAAATCAAGTGCTAATGTTGTCTTTCCTACGCTTGGGCGCGCAGCCAATATGATAAGATCGGATTTTTGCCACCCTGCCATTTTTTTATCGAGACTGGGGAATCCGCTCGGAACTCCTCGGAGTGCGCCGTCGCCTTTGTGGAGTTTATCAATACGAACAAACGCTTCTTCTAATGCATCTGAAAGAGGAGTGAAGTGGTCGATTTTGTGTCCTTGAGATACTTTGAATAATCTGTTTTCAGCTTCATCGATTACGGTTTCTACGTCATCGTTTTCATCGAATCCCATTTCTGCAATATCAGATGCTGCAGAAATAAGTCGTCGTCGTGTAGCATTCCGTTGAACAATTCTTCCATAATGAATCACATTTCCTGCAGTAGGTACCACCGTGGCAAGATAGGTAATAGTTCGTTTACCGCCAATGGTTTTTAATTCTTTCTTTTCCTTGAGCCGGTCAATCACAGACAAAATATCAATCGGATCGCCCTTGGAATACAATTCCATCATGGCCTCATAAATAATACTGTTGTTGTGATGATAAAAGTCTTCCGGAGCAATCCAATCAGCAACTTTAACAACTGCGTTTTTATCAATGAGAATACTTCCAAGTACGGATTCTTCCGCCTCGGTATGATGAGGAGCGATTCGAAGTTCTTTCCCAGGCATACGTACTACTTACTATATCTGGCCGTGGCAGAGAGTGTTAGTGGATAATATGTGGAAAGTTATATGGGTACTATTTTTTGGCTATCTTAGGGCTTATAGAAGTGTAGAAATAGACGAAGTAAAGGTAGGCGAGTATGGTTAGTAGAATGAAACTTTTGTTAACATCCGCAGGATATAAAAATGACAGTATTATAACTGCACTAAAAAATTTACTTACTGCTGATATTAAGCAAACAAAACTAGTATTTATTCCAACAGCTGCGAATGTTGAGAGAGGTAATAAAGAATGGCTTATTACTGATTTACATCGATGTATAGAACTCGGTTTTCAGGAAGTTGATATCGTAGATATTGCGGCAGTACCCCAACATGTTTGGCTGCCTCCATTGGAAGCAGCTGATGTAATAATGGTTGGTGGAGGTAATGCATACTACTTAATGGATCAAATGAGAAAATCTGGGTTAGCGGACATGCTTCCAGAGATTTTAAAAAATCGAGTATATGTTGGAGTTAGTGCGGGTAGTATGGTTATGGCGCCAAAATTAAAAGAAGAGGTATTACACGTAATTTATGATGAAGTGTTTGAAGGCGCTTCTAACGAAGGACTTGGCCTAGTAGATTTTCTCGTTGTACCTCATTTGAATTCACCATATTTTCCTCGTACAGCAGAAATGATTGATGAAGTAGCAAAGAGAATAAATACGCCGTTATATGTTATTGATGACGAAAGCGCTGTGCAAGTTGTTGATGGAAAAGCGGAAGTTGTAACAGAAGGAAGGTGGAAACGGTATAATTAAGTTTTTTATAAAACCTTTGTAATTCTTGGCCCTTCTGGCGTGTCTTGGACAGTGTATCCTAATTGAATAATTTCTTGCCGTAGAGAATCAGCGCGAGAGAAATCTTTAGATTTTTTCGCTTCTTCCCGGTCTTCTACAAGCGCTTGGATTGAATCAGGAATTTCTTGATTACCCAGTTCTTTTTGCAGATGTTCTAATACGCCAATAACGGAATCCATAGCAACTAATTCAGAAGACAAGCGTTTTACAAGTTCTGTATCGTTTGCATCAAGTGCTTTATTTAATTCTTTTATAGTTTCGAGGAAAATGGAAAATGCGAGGGAAGTGTTGAGGTCGTCCTGAAGGGCACTGATGAATTCACTACTAACCTCCCCTAACCCCTCCTTCGTAAGGAGGGGAAACGACGGATTAGCCCCCTTCTCCTTACGAAGGAGAAGGGGTGGGGATGAGGTTATGAGAGGGGAACGAGCTACTAATTTCTGTAGGCTCTCCACATGACCTTGAAATTCGTCTAATAATTCCCACGAAAAATCTATGGGAGATCGGTAGTGATGCGCGAATACTAATAATCTAAATGCCAATGGGGAATAGTCTTTATCTTTTAAAGTATCTAGCGTTATAGATTCTCCTTCGCGCTTTGCCATTTTCTTTCCAGAAAGAAGCAAATGTCGATTGTGCATCCAGATTTTTACAAACTCTTTTCCAGTTGCACCTTCCGATTGAGCAATTTCATTTTCATGATGAGGGAATCGATTATCTTCGCCCCCCGTATGAATATCAATTGTTTCTCCTAAATACTTCATGCTCATTGCAGAACATTCAATGTGCCACCCAGGATACCCTTTGCCCCATGGGGAATCCCATAGTTGCAGGTGAGTGTCGTTAATCATCCATAATGCAAAATCTGCAGGGTTTCTCTTTTCTTCCCGTACTGCAATCCGATGGCCTGCATGTATCTGATTCATACCATTGCCAGAAAGCTTTCCGTAATCTGGAAATGTAGAAATATCAAAATATACGCCAGATTTGGTTATATATGCATGATTATTTTGAATAAGTTTTTCAATCAAAGCGATCATTTCAGAAATATGCGCACTTGCGCGCGGATATTCATCTGTATGTTGGATATGTAATGCATCAATGTCTTGGAAAAATAAGTTGATCTGTTCTTGTGCAATATCCTGAGGCGTTTTCTTGAGCGCCTTCGCTTCTTTTTCTAACTTATCTTCGCCTTCGTCTATTTCATCTTGCGTTAAATGGCCTACGTCTGTGATGTTTGTTACATCGTGAACAGCATAACCCAGCAATAGCAGCGTTCTGCGTAAAAAATCAGCATTCAAGAATCTTCTCATGTTGCCGATATGCTGGCGTTTATAAACCGTTGGGCCGCAGTTATAGATAGTGACGAGATTATTTCCAGATACCGGTTTAAGCACCTCCAGATCCCGCGTTCGTGAATTGTACAGTCGTATTTGCTCCATGCGGTTTATAATACCCGCCTTTTCCTCGCTCTTGCAAAGATTGCAACCAAAAGAAGGGTAAGGAATGCGATGATGCTCCAGAATATAATAGTATCAATATACGTTGCTCCTACTCGATGAGGATTGAAGATATTAATGACTGCAAGAAGGGGTACGGTAATAATGGAATACGAAAAGATCATCCGGAGCAATTCATTTTCTTGATGCTGAAGAAGTGAATCGTTTGTATTTCGTAGTTCTTGCATACTGCTATGGAGCACTTGGAGCGTATTCCACATTTGCTCAGATTGATGATGGATACGCGACAATATATCTTGCTCTTGATGGGTGAAATTATATTGTCGGTGAAGCGTTTGAAATACTCCTCGTTGAGGAAGGGCTACGCGATGAAAATCAAGAACATCGCGGGAAAGTACGGCAATTTCCTCCACCATTTTTCGCTCATTCCCATGAAATACCGCATCTTCTGCGATTTCCACTCGTTTTAATAAATGATGAATCTTTTTTACCGTTGATGCATTAATTCGATCGATAATCGTAAACGCAAATGACAATGATGTAATGCTATCGTGATCATATAATTCTGGATGTTGAGTGCAATCTGTAAGAATGCGCTCTAAAGCCGGAATATTTCTGCTCGTAATAGTAATCAGCCGGTTTTTAAGAACGATGCATCTGATCGTATGATTTTCAAATGACTTTGTTCTTGTTTCTCGGACGGGAACTTGTATGAGTATAATTTTATATTCCTCTCGTACAACAAATTGCGGCCCTTGATCCCCATGTACAATGAGTTCTGCGTCGAGTTGAGATATATGTGCATCTCGAATAATCTGCACTACATCTTCGTTCGATGGGGAAGAGATATGTTCCCACGCAATAGATTGAATGTTCACAGATTGTTTCATGGGCTATGGTATAATCATACCATGAATGGAATGAAGGTTATTGCATTGCCGGTGCTTATGGTGGGGATACTTGCACTTGGCGGATGTTCTCGAAGCACTCCGACACAAAAAATCCCGCCAGGAGGAACCTACCGGTCATCAAGCGCAGGTGCATCATTTGAACAGTCCATAAAAATTGCTGACAGTTCCGATACGATTGCGGGATATGATCTCGGTAAAATCCATCGTTCGCTTCAAGACGCTGCTCTTATTTATATCGCTGCCGGAAAAGATGGAATGGTTATTTCACATGATGACGGAGTCACGTGGTCACCAATTGCATTGCCTCTTGCCGGAACAATCGACGTTATACAAACAATATCAGGAGTTTTTTTAGCTGCTGGAGTTGATTCTGCTCAACAAGGCATTGTAACTAGGAGCATTGATGGAGGTAAAACGTGGCAAAATGTTCTTACATTGCCAATATCAAAAGATAAGAAGACGTTCCAAATTATTAAAGGCGGCTCGACGGCACCAGCAAGTGTTATCTCGATGGAAGTTGATCCCTTTCAGAAAGATCGTATATGGGCAGGAACAAACGATGGGACATTGTTTGCAGGAGAGCAAAATGGAAAAACATGGAGAAAAGTCATTGATATTACAAGCAATGCTTCTCAAATCACGGGCGATCGGTCGGGAGCAGGTATTATAAGACTTATTCCGTCCCCATTTAATGCTAATAACATGTTAATTATTACCAAAGACAAAAGATTGCTAGAATTTAAAGATAAAACAATTTCTGAAATTAAAATTCCTGTAGATTTTGATGCTCCTACTCCATTTGGTATCGCAATCGGATCCCAAAAGATATTGAGCGCATCGTATGTTCCAGGGTTTCCGGATGCATTATTAGTTGGAACTGATACGGGAGCAGTAGTTACTCGTGATGGCGGGAAAAGCTGGATCGCATTAAAGCTTCCCCTTGATGCATCAAAAGTTCTTTCCAGTATCGTTGTAACTCTTAGCCCTACGAATAGTAATAGAATATTCGTCATTGCAGATGGGATTGTATATCGATCAGAAGATGGCGGAACATCATGGAATACAACAGATGTTGGCCCTGCAGGCTATCCTGTTACAGATATTTCCATAAATCCGGCGAATGCTGCGCACATGTTGGCAGTCGTAAAAGCGCCTTCGGCATAAAGCCTTGACACTAGCACTCTATGCGGTAGAGTGCTAATATATGCAAATGGACTATCGATTAGCTCATGTATTACGGGGAGTAGTTGAAGAATATATTGCAACTGGAAAACCAGTAGGTTCTGAACGCCTATTGGATGTTCTAGGAATTTCTGTCAGTTCAGCAACGATTCGTAATCTGCTACGCGATTTAGAAGATTTAGGATATGTAGAACAGCCTCATACCTCTGCGGGAAGAATCCCTACTGATAAAGGGTATCGATATTATATTGATCAGCTGACGTTTAAAGATCCCACTGAGCAGAAAGTTGCTGCAATAAAATCAAAATATGAAGAATACCAGCATGAATATGAGCGCCCAGCTCAAGCCGTTGCGAAGATGCTTGCAGATATGACACATGCAATGGCGATCACGGGATGGCTATCTTCTCGAGATATTCATGGATCTGGGATTTCTCAACTATTTCGCCTTCCTGAGGAAGAGGAAACTCGCGAAGCAGTGCGTGAAATTTCATTGCTTTTTGATAATATCGAATCGTATATTGATGACTTAGTAAGAAGAGATTTTACAGATTCGCAGGTATACATCGGAGAAGAGAATCCTGTATTTGCATCGAAGCATACTAGTATGATTGTCCGTACGATGCGATTGCCAACAGGCGAAACCGTTCTTCTGTTATTGGCAGGTCCAAAACGGATGCCTTATAGGAGAAATATGGGAATGATTAACGCAGTAGCTTCTTACCTAGAACATAATGACTAACCATATGAAATTAAAAAAAGAACAAGAATATTTAGAAGGGTGGCAGCGGGCGCGAGCAGATCTGGAAAATTTGCAGAAGCGAATGGGAACAGAAAGAGAGCAGCAAAAAAATTATTTAAAGCGTGATATTGCAGAGGCATTTATCCCGTTGGCTGACAACTTTCGTTCCCTTATAGAACACGCTCCTGCCAGCGATAAAGATCCGTGGGTTGCGGGGGTAGTGCATATAGCGCGTCAGTTTGAACAGACTCTTGCAGATTTTGGAGTCGAGGTTATTGATAAAAAAGATGGTGAATTTGATCCAGATATTCATGAAGCAGTAGAAGAAGTTGAGGAAAAAGGAAAAGAAGGAAAAATTATAGAGATTGTGCAGCCTGGATACAAAATAGGAGATGTGACAATACGACCAGCGAAAGTGAAAGTAGGGAAACATTAAAAATTATCTTTAATATATATTATTTATTACAACACTATGAGTAAAATATTGGGAATCGATTTAGGAACAACAAATTCTGCAATGGCAGTAATGGAAGGCAGCCAGCCTTCTATCATTGAGAACAGCGAAGGAAATAGAACAACTCCTTCCGTTGTTGCAATGAGCAAAACGGGCGAGCGATTAGTTGGGACGTTAGCAAAACGCCAAGCAGTCGTAAATCCTGCTCAGACAATTTATTCTGCAAAGCGATTAATCGGACGCATGTTTGATGATCCGGTAACGCAAAAAGAAAAAGCATTGCTCCCATATGCCATCCAAAAAGGCGCAGATGGTGGAGTAGAAATTAAGTTTGGTGATAAATGGGTCCGCCCTGCGGAGATTGCAGCGATGATATTGCAGAAATTAAAAGCAGATGCAGAAGCAAAACTAGGGATGACTATTTCTGATGCTGTTATTACGGTTCCTGCATACTTCGACGACTCCCAGCGCAAGGCAACCAAAGACGCAGGCGCAATCGCAGGCCTAAATGTAAAGCGCATTATTAACGAACCAACCGCGGCAGCGCTTGCATATGGACTTGATAAAAAGAAAGACGAAAAGATAGTTGTTTTTGATCTGGGAGGGGGAACATTCGATGTTTCTATCCTTGAAGTGGGGGAAGACACGATTGAAGTATTAGGAACGCACGGTGATACGCACTTAGGTGGAGATGATTTTGATCAGCGAATTATTGAATGGATAGTTCAGCAATTCAAGCAAACGGATGGTATTGATTTATCGAAAGACACAATGGCGCTTCAGCGATTAAAAGAAGCAGCAGAGCGTGCGAAGCACGAACTCTCAAGCTCGCAGACGACAGAAATTAACCAGCCATTCATTACAACTGGCCCTGAGGGTCCAAAGCACTTAGTGCTGACGATGACTCGTGCAAAGCTCGAAGAAATTGTAGGAGATTTCATTGATAAGGCGCTTGCTATTACGAAAGAAGCGCTTTCTGATGCGAAGCTTTCTGTCGCAGACATCAACGAAGTGGTATTAGTTGGTGGGCAAACCCGAATGCCGAAGATTGTAGATGAAGTTGCGAAAATGTTTGGGAAACAGCCTCATAAGGGAATTAACCCTGATGAAGTAGTTGCAGCAGGAGCAGCGATTCAGGGAGGAATCTTAATGGGAGATGTAAAAGATATTCTTCTTCTTGACGTAACGCCTCTTACGCTTGGACTGGAGACGCTCGGAGGAGTACGTACGCCGCTTATTGAAAAAAATACGACAATTCCTACAAAGAAGTCGCAGGTATTCTCGACTGCTGCAGATAACCAAACATCGGTTGAAATTCATGTACTCCAAGGAGAGCGCGAAATGGCTGCAGACAATAAATCATTAGGAAGATTTATTTTGGATGGTATTCCGCCAGCGCCGCGTGGGGTTCCGCAGGTTGAAGTAACGTTTGATATTGATGCGAACGGAATCTTGAACGTGTCTGCTAAAGATAAAGCTTCTGGCAAAGAACAGCATATTCGAATTGAAGGAACATCCGGAATTCCGAAAGAAGAAATTGAACGGATGCAGCAAGAGGCTCAAAAATTCGCCGAAGAAGATAAAAAGAAAAAAGAGCAGATAGAAATCAAAAACACCGGAGAACAAGCTGCATATATGGCTGAAAAAGCACTCAAAGAAGCTGGTGACAAAGTAAACGCAGAAACGAAGAAGGCAGTTGAAGACAAAATTGCTGCGGTGAAAACAGCGCTCGCAGGAACAGATAGCGATGCAATTAAAAAAGCTACAGAAGAGCTGCTCGCAGAATCGCAAAAAATTGGGCAACAAATGTACGAAGCGCAGCAGGCAGAAGCGCAAAAATCCGGCGAAGCAAAACCAGAAGAGCAAAAGCCAGAAACTGGAGAAGTAGTGGATAATAAGTAATATGGCTGCGTCCGTAGACTACTATGACTTGCTGGGCGTGTCTCGGACTGCAACGCAAGACGAAATAAAGAAGGCATATCGAAAGCTCGCTCATAAACACCACCCTGATAAAAAGGGTGGTGATGAAGAGCGCTTCAAGCAAATAAATCAAGCCTACGAAGTATTAAGCGATAAAGGAAAGCGAGCCCAGTATGATCAGTTCGGACAAGCATTTGATGGCAGTACAGGCGGGCCACAAGGTGACCCATTTGGTGGATTCGGCGGATTTTCCCAAGGAGGGTTTACGATTAATATGGACGACCTCGGTGGCTTCGGGGATATTTTCGATATGTTTTCAGGCGGTGGTCGAGCACGGTCGCGCAGCCGCGCCCGTGGGTCTGATGTAGAAACAGATATCGAAATTTCATTTCGAGAATCTGCATCGGGAGTGCAAAAAACAATTCAGCACCGTATTTATACAACATGTTCAAAGTGTCATGGGAATGGTGCTGAACCTGGAACGCCTATCGTTACGTGTAAAACATGTAATGGGCAGGGGAGCGTAACAGCAACCCATCAAACTCCATTTGGGGTATTTAATCAACGCACAACATGTCCTGATTGCAAAGGAGAAGGGAAGAAAGCTTCCCAATTATGCTCTCAATGTCGAGGAGAAGGGCGAGAGAAAACTGACCGTACGCTTACTGTCGATATTCCAGCGGGTATCGCAGACGGGCAATCAATCCGTCTTACTGGAAAGGGAGAAGCTGCGCCCACTGGCGGCATTCCAGGAGACATGTACGTTCATGTTCATGTTCGCCCAGATACCGTGCTTACGCGTGATCGAGATAATGTTCGATCAAATGTTTCAATCTCGTTTGCAGATGCTGCATTAGGGTGCGACGTTGCGGTAGAGACGCTCGCAGGGAGTAAAAAGTTACGAGTACCTGCTGGTACGCAACCAAATAAAGAATTTTCATTACCTGGGTTGGGATTCCCGCATTTGCAATCCTCAGGTAAAGGGGATCATATCGTAACTATTACAGTAGAAATTCCAAAACGACTATCGAAAAAACAAAAAGATACTTTACAAGAATTTCGTAAAGCTCCGAAGAAGGGAATGTTCTTCTAAATAAAAAATCCGCCATATGGCGGATTTTTATATCTATATAATATTTCTCACTTATTTATAATTATCCCAGAAGTTTGTGAGTGTATATACCTGGTTTTCTCCTGTGACAGAACCTTTTGCTCGTACGACTTGATGAAGCGCATCTACCGTAGAGCAGGCAACATCGGACCCCAATCTTTTGCATGCTGTATCTCCTGTGTATTTGAGAGTTATTTCAGTACTTTTAATGCCTTTTTCTCGATATGTTGAGTGGATCACATTTACGTTAATCGTTTTTACATCGGTGTTTATATCCGTAACTTTTCCAACCAGATCAAAGCTTCGGTCATTAATAACAAGCTCTGAAACTTTGAATGTAGTACCGACTCTGTTGCCTTTCATAACAACTTCGTCATCCATCTTTATTTGTTTCCAGGAAACGAGTTTCTTCCCCATGTTTGTGATTTTGTAAATTTTTGCAGTTCCGATGCTATACCCGATATTTTGCCCTTGTACTTCAGCCAATGCTTTTGCAGAACCGTTAGTTACTGTTACATATACAACGCTCTTGGTAGGAGCTTGAATATCTACAACTCCGCGAAGCGTAAACGGATAGGTTGATGATGCGAATACCGGAGCCGCAAGAAACAGTGCGAATGCTGCAATGCTTGCAATTCCGAGTGAAAGAAAATGTAATTTCATATGAATAGCGTGGATAAAGAATTAATACTTATTCCAAACTTTAGTTGCGTCGAATTGGTTACTTGTTCCAGTCAGACCACCAATGACGTGAATCTTCTGACCATCACTTGCGATATCAGAGCACCCGATTTCTTTTCCAGCCTCCATACATTTTGTAGTGGAGCTATAATGAATCGTTACGTATGTATTCTTATATGTTAATGGTTTGTAACTCGATGTTTTTACCAGTACTTGAAATTGGTCATTATCGTGATTTGTTGTGGCAACAGTACCTATAATACTGAATGTTCGGTCATTAATAACAATTCGATTTACCGTGTATGATCCGCTTTCGCCTGTGCCAAACAACACAACTTCTTGGCCAAATTTAATTGACTTCCATGTTGTTGCTACTAGCTTGTTATTCACGTATTTTTGAACAGTTGCTTTGGAAGTTTTATATGCAATATTCTTATCAAGCGCCTCATCAGTAGTGTCCTGATTAGATGCATACGTGCCCGTTACATAGACGGCATCTTTTGTTGGCGCTGTAACGTCAACAATACCGCGAACGACGAATGAAGAGCTTGCGTGGGTAGAAGACACAAACCCCAAAACAAGGAGCATCGCACAAAGCGATCCTCCGATAGTAATACCTGATAGTTTCATAGAAAATGCTGGTAAAAAATTAATACATGTGTACTGTACCATAAAATTTGCAATAAAGCACTATGTTCTTCATAATGGGAACCACGCGCTCATAGCTCAGTGGTAGAGCAGTGGCCTTTTAAGCCAACGGTCGGGGGTTCGAATCCCTCTGGGC
>DATIIA010000077.1:0-7469 GCA_035480115.1 Candidatus Anderseniibacteriota bacterium
TTCATGCCTAATTCTTTTGTACGGGCAACTAACACATCGACCTTCCCCAACCCGTCAAGCAGGGAATAATGCGAGTGTACATGCAAGTGGGTAAAGTCGTTCATGGCTTTCTAGTATACCGCATATGGTATGATGTGTGCATATGAGTATGCATCGGGTTTTTAAGAAGACGGCATATGCAACGGCGTTCGTAGTGATAGTGGGGCTGTTTTTATTTTTGATTATTTCTCCATTTATTCCCAAAAGGCAGGTGGCAGTGCCGACCGCTACCCCAGTGCAATTAAATCCTATTGTTGTCGAAAACATTGTAGCGATTCCGCACATTAATGAACCCGGGCCGACAGGAAAAACGGTCGATGTAGTCGCGCGATTGCGCAATACGAATCCTCGTGCGGGCATTGGAACGTATCCGGTATCATTTGAGCTTCATGATGCTTCCGGTGCAATTATTCAATCAGTACAACAAAATGAATATGTGCTGCCTGGGAATGTTCAATATATCGCGGCTCTAGATATCCCCGTGCCGCCCGGAGCAGTGTTTGACCATGCAGAAGTGACGACTCCGAAAAACCCTTCGTTTACTACTATTCCTGATACAGCACCTATTCCACAATTCAGCGTATTTTTACAAGATCGGACATATGTTTCTTCTGGAAGCTTTCCGTTTGAGCAGCAAACAGGAATTGTGACGAATACATCTTCATTTGATTGGCAGCAAGTTGATGTGGTCGGGGTCGCAATTGACGATAACGGCGCTATTATCGGAGTCGGGAAGACAGTTGTAGGGAAGTTGCTGATCGGGGAACAGCGCGAATTTACCTTGCAGTGGCCGAGGCCGAACGGTAAGACAAATAGAGTGATTGCTATTGCAACGACAAATATGTTTAATGACTCCAATTTTGTCCAGATTATTGGAAATTCAAATAATTTGCGGTAAAACAAGTGCATGAAGTTTGCTGACGTACTACGATCTGCGGATTGGGCTATTGTGGGCACAATGGTGCTGCTTACTAGTATCGGCCTTGCCATGCTAGCTTCTGCAACCGATACCGGGCAAGCCCTTTCCCCATTATTGTATCGACAAGCAATTGCGCTTGTAGGTGGGCTCGTGGTGATTGCAATAACGATGAAAATTCCGTATCACGCTTGGAAAAGAATGGCACCTATTTTATTAGTGGTAGGAGTTATAATTCAGATTGGATTATCTATTGCAGGAAGGGCGATTCGAGGAACGGTAAGCCGAGTAGACATTTTAGGATTTCAAATACAGCCATCTGAATTTGTGAAAGTTATTCTTATCCTGGTGCTTGCGCTTGTGCTCGCAAATTATAAACGTGTTGGATGGAGGCAAATTGCTGCTACGTTTGGAGTTATTATTATTCCGGTATTTTTTGTGTTAAAAGAACCTGATTTAGGAATGGCCGTTCTTATGATGAGTTCTTGGATTGGGATGTTGATCGTCTTTGGCTTGCCCGTTCGGACATTTATAGCCATGTGCCTTATCGGAGGGCTCGTGTTCGCCGGCGCATGGCACGGACTATTATTTGATTATCAGAAAAAACGAATTTTAACGTTTTTGCATCCCACTGCGGATCCGCTTCGGACAGGATACAATGTTACCCAATCGATTATTGCGCTTGGGTCAGGGGAGGTATTTGGAAGGGGATTGGGTCATGGTCCGCAATCGCAATTAAAATTTCTCCCGGAACAGCATACGGATTTTATTCTTGCCAGCGTAGGAGAGGAGTTAGGATTTGTAGGAATTATATTAATCTGCGGATTGTATGGGGTAATGCTCTGGAGGATCGTACTCATCGTGAAAAACGTGGATGATCCATTTGCTCAGCTGATAGGGACGGGAGCATTTTTCTTATTGATCACCGGCTTCACGGTAAATGCAGGAATGAACATGGGGCTTCTGCCAGTTACGGGAATTCCTCTACCATTTATTAGTTATGGAGGATCCAATTTTATAACTTCATGCTTTTTACTTGGGTTAGTAGAATCAGTTAAAATCCATAGTAAATTTTACCAGCGCGCCCCTAAAGAATTGAGTTCTTTTATCTAGTCGAACACCATTTGTGTTCGTAAAATGTACGAAATATAATTGACACAAAGCTTTTTTTGGACTATCATAAGAGTATACAAGCACTCTATGGAACTCGACGAAAACGTACATTTTATATCTAGATGCCCCTTTTGCAGCGCCGAATATGATTTAGACGGGGCGCGAGTAATTGGAGAAGAAGAGGATGCAACGGTCGTATACGTTACATGCTCAAAGTGCGAAAGTTCTATCGTAGCAATGGTAGCTATGACTGGTCTTGGGATTGTCAGCTTAGGGCTCGTAACAGATATGACAGCAGAGGACACAAAGAAGTTTTTTGGAGCAAAAGAGGTTTCGGGGGATGAATTGCTCTCCATGTACGAAATTTTAAAAGAAGACCATAACGCGCTCCAGGCATTGACGAAAAAATAACCGTAGGCTACGCTAGTATCTCATATGGCTGAAGTGTTCACTATTGCTGCGCAAACACGAGATTCCCACCTTGGGGAGCTTCGTCGTGCTGGCAATATTCCAGCAGTATTGTATGGCCATGGTATTGAGCCGCAAAGCGTTTTAGTAGAAGCTCGGGAATTTATGAAGCTTCTTCCGAAAGCAGGCTATACGACAATTATTAATTTAAAATTAGACGATAAAAAAGAACATCCAGTGTTTATCCGAGATGTGCAATTTCATCCTGTCAAAAGTACCGTCCTGCATATTGATTTTTATCAGGTCCGCATGGATGAAAAGGTTACAGCAAAGGTTCCATTGAAGTTTATTGGAGATGCGCCTGCAGTAAAGGATCTTGCTGGTACGCTTGTACGAAGTATGGATGAACTTGAAGTGGAAGCGTTGCCGATCGATTTGCCTCATGAGTTAGAGGTTGATATTTCTACTCTTAAAGACTTTGATACCGTGTTACATGTTTCAAATATTTCATTGCCAAAGGGTGTGGTTGCATTACAAGAAGCTGATGAAGTTATTGCATTAGTACAGCCTCCGCGATCAGAAGCTGAACTTGAATCTCTCTCTGAAGAGGTTAAAGAAGATGTAGAGGCTGTAGAAGGCGTTAAGAAAGAAGAGCCTGTTGAAGGCGAAGAAGGAGCTGAAGCCGCAGCGTCCGAAGAGAAAAAAGGAGAGTAACAACTCTCCTTTTTTAATATACCGTTATTATTTCTCCACCTACTGTTTCGATAATTGCAGGAATGCTGTGTTTTTTTGAGTATTCTTTGATTTGATTTACAAACTTTAAACCATCTTCACCGCCATCAAGTGCAATTTTTGGCTCAAATAATAGGCCGATAGTATCATTCGTTGTCATTCCCGACTTGATCGGGAATCCAGATTCGTCGTTCGACGTGGATCCCGGGTCAAGCCCGGGATGACGGATCGTGAGAAGTTCTTGTGTAGTTACATACGGCGGATTGCTTACAATTAAATCAACTTTTCTCCCACCCCCACTAACCCCGCCAAAGGCGGGGCTAACTCCCCCTCGGGCAGGGGGAGAAAACGCATCGAACATATCGCCATGTAAAAATTCGATGCGATCTAGTACGCCGTGCTGTTTTGCATTTCGTTTTGCGATTTCAATTGCAGCAGGGGATATGTCCGTTGCAATAATTCTGGCGTGCGGAAGTTCAAGTGCCAACGTAATTGCAATGCAACCAGATCCGGTGCATACATCGGCTATAAGAACATCTTGATCAGTATCAAAATTATTTTGTATATATTTTAGTGTTTTTTCTATGAGTAATTCTGTGTCCGGCCGGGGAATAAGGACATCTTGAGTGACAAAAAATGTACGACCGTAAAAATCTGCTTGGCCTACTATATATGCCAATGGCATTCCTATTTTTCGTTTTTCGGCCCTCTCTAACATAGTTTCTAGATCTGCATCAGAAAATATTTCATCGCCATGAGAAAGCAAATAACTTGCGTCGTTCTTTTTTAACACATGCAATATAATTCGCTGTGCATCGAGTTGCGGCGCATCAGAAAAATCTCGCAGCATGGTTGCGATTTCATGTTGTAATTCTTGTATATTCATCCTGCCGCAGCTAATCTCAACTCTCGGTCTGCATTACGGATATCTGTAAAAATCTGTTCAAGATTTCCTTCCATAATCAATTCAATACCGCTCCAAGACTTTTTAATCCGATGATCTGTGACCCGATCTTGGGGGAAATTATATGTACGAATTTTCTCCGAACGATCAGCTGTGCCGATCTGAGCTTTTCTAGCGTTGGCTTCTTTTGCATGAATTTCTTCCTCTTTTTTTGCAAGCAGCTTTGCTCGCAGCAAACTCATGGCCATGTCCCGATTTTTATGCTGGCTTCGTTCTTGTTGGCAGGCAACAATAGTATTAGTTGGAATATGGGTAATGCGAATTGCAGAGCTTGTTTTATTCACATGCTGGCCTCCAGCCCCGCTTGCTCGATACGTATCGATACGCAAATCTTCCGGTTTAATTTCAATATCCACTTCTTCAGCTCGAGGCAGAATGGCAACGGTAATCGTTGAAGTATGAACGCGGCCCATTTTTTCAGTAACAGGAATGCGTTGTACGCGATGCACTCCGCTTTCAAACTTCAAATGCCCGTATACCTCATCACCGGATATTTCAACAATATTGTCATCTAATGAAGTTACCTTCCACCCTTTCATTTCTGCATATCGAATATACGCACGTAATAATTCTCCGGCGAATAGTCCTGCTTCATCACCGCCAGCACCGGCGCGGATTTCCAAAATTACGTCACGACTATTGCGAGGGTCTTCTGGAATTAATAATTCTTCTAATTTTTTTTCTAATGCAGATTTTTGGGCAGATAGCGATGTGATATCTTCTTGAGCAAGAGCCTTCATGTCTTCGTCAGAAGAAGTAAGCAAATCGGTACTTGCCTGAAGTTGGTCTGTTACAGAATGAAGTGTCGTAATTGTTTCCACAAGCTCACGGGTATGGCGCAACGCATGTGATAATTCCTTAATCACACTTGCTTGTTTCATGACGGCAGGATCGCTCATTTTTGCTGTGAGTGATTCTATTTCTTGCTGCAATGCCGTAAGCGAAGGGGTATTCATAATTGGCGCCCGTAAAGGGCTTGCATCTACTTAGAAATATGGACAGTATCGTCTTTTTTCTGGGATTTCTTGGATGCCTTTTTTGCCTTCGCGTGCTTTTTTGCTTCTTTGAGAGCCTCAGCTTCTTCGAGGCGTTTCTTAAACTTATCAACTCGACCTGCAACGTCGACCAGCTTTTGTTTGCCAGTATAGAATGGGTGGCAAGCGGAGCATACTTCAACAGAAATAGCCTCTTGGGTTGACCCAGTAACAAAAGTATTGCCACATGCGCAGGTGACAGTTACTTCAGGATAATAGGTTGGGTGGATATCGGTTTTCATAGGATTTTATGAGTATAGGTTTTTTACTTGATTTTTGCAAGCATTTCTTTTATCATGTACGTTATGTCTACTAAATTACAAGATTCACCAGTTGCGGCACTCGTTCCTGATGTCGTGGCAATGCTAGAAGCCGGCGTTCATTTTGGACACGAAAAGAGCAAGCGAAATCCAAAAATGGAGCAATTTATCTACATGCATCGCAATAAGGTTGCGATTATCGATTTGAACCATACCCGTGACGGATTACAAAAGGCAGCACAATTTGCATACGAAATTGCATTAAAACCACACGCAGAAATTCTTTTTGTGGGAACAAAGCGCCAGGCTCGCCCGATTGTGCAAAAAAATGCAGAAGAGGCGAGCATGCCGTATGTAACCCGCAGATGGCTTGGAGGTACACTTACAAACTTTGCCACGATTCTGAAAAGTATTGAAAAACTGCAAGAATTAAAGCGAACAAGCGAAGATAAATCCCTTGCTCGACTTACCAAAAAAGAACGTGCAGTGCGACAAAAGGAAATTGAACGACTCGAAAGCGTATTGGAAGGCATAAAGAATCTTCGCTCTCTCCCGGCAGCAATCTTCGTAGCAGGAGCGCATGATGAACGAATCGCAGTGCAAGAAGCTATTCGAATGGGAATTCCTGTTATCGGCATTACAGATACAAACGCAGACCCTGCAAGCATTACAATGCCAATTCCTGCAAATGATGATGCGATTCGCTCCCTAGAATTAGTGACAAGCGTGATCGCAAAAGCAATTATGGCCGCACGAGGTGCAAAATAATAATTAGATAACTATAAAGGAGAAAAATATGGCAATTACAATGGAACAAATTAAAGATTTGCGCGGCAGAACCGGCGCAGGCGTTGTTGACGCAAAACAGGCTCTCGAAGCTTCCCAAGGGGATATGGAAAAGGCAATTTTGTGGCTTCGTGAAAAAGGAAAGGCGACTGTTGCGAAAAAGTCTTCTCGAGAAACAAACGAAGGCGTAGTTGCGACATACATTCATGGAAACAAGAAAATTGGCGTAATGGTCGCATTATTGTGCGAAACAGACTTTGTCGCTCGCAATGAAAAATTCCAGGAATTAGCGCGGAATATTGCCATGCACATTGCTGCGAGCGATCCGCTTGTCGTAAAACCAGAAGACGTTTCAGAGAGTGATGTAGAGGCAGAAAAAGAATTTGCTGCAGCCCAGCTTGAGAAAGAAGGGAAACCTGCAGAAATGATCGGCAAAATTATTGAAGGAAAAATGAAAAAATTCCGAGAAGAACGGGCATTATTGACCCAGGTATACGTGAAGGATCCGAAGCTGACAATTGAGCAACTCATCGCTGGCGCCGTTTCTGAGCTAGGGGAAAATATCTCCATTCAGGAGTTCAAAAAGATTTCGATCTAATAAATTGTACAAAAATAGTGAAAAGCCCCCTTGGCGAGGGGGCTTCTCCTTGGTAGGATAACTATCAAGACCCATGTTGTACGATATTCTTCCACCTTTACTCCTTCTGTTCTCATTTGGTGGCATTATTGTACTTATCGCGCGCGGAATTGTGAAAATGCGAGCACATGAAGTATCGCAAGAAATCCAGGCGCATATTGTGTCTGATACTCCAGTACACGCAGAATCAGTTATTGGCCCGAACAAAGGAAATGTTCGCATGGTCAAAAATAGACTTCTCCATGCGGGGACGATTCTTGGGCAAAGTATCACCGGTACTGTTTCTGCTGCAAAATCAGGCATTGCATCATATAAAGCATCTGTAAAGATGAAAAAAGAGCAGAAAGCAGAGCAGGTGAGAACTCAGCCCGCAAAGCCGCAAGATAAACCAGCAATAAAAACAGGAATAAAATCAGTGGTAAAAGGAATCCAGCTTCCCGAAGTCAGTATTCGCGAAAAATTTGAAGCGTTTACGGAAAAAGGAAAACAAGGATTCTCTTCATTGCATCAAGCGATTGTATCGCGCGCGCCTAGTATGAAAGAGGGGATACAAACAATGCGCGATCAGATTGTTGCAAAG
>DATIIA010000078.1:0-2342 GCA_035480115.1 Candidatus Anderseniibacteriota bacterium
CAAATTCCTGTTGGGAGCAGCAACTAGGTGCAACTCAAGTAAGCGCTGGTGTATGCCCAACCTCAAGCCCTACCCCAACCCCACAACCTACTCCTGATGTTGCAAAGATTGTAAGTGAATTGGTGAATAGCGGGGTGCCAAGTTCAATACTGACTTCGATTATTAATTCTCTCTCTTCTCTTATTAACCATATAAATTCAGGGGAGACATTGGTACAGTAATAAGTAGCATGTCCTCACTATTTAAGAAAATTATTTTACTTCTGCTTGCGGTTGGAGCATATAGTGCAAGCGCTGCAATTGCGCAGGGCCCAGTTATTGTTCCTCGAGATCCGAATAGCCCATCAATTCATGAAGGGCCCTCTGGAATACAAAGCGCTGGATATAAACAAGGAATAGATCCGCTTATTGGGAATCTGCCAGCAAGTTATGATCCATTTCATAATATGGGACAGGCGATTGGGAGTTTAGTACTCCCATTCTTTCACCAGGCGCCGAGCCCAGCTGATCCTTCGTTATATGGATTCAAGCCAACCATTCAGCAAGTATTTCCCTATAAGTACTATGGGAAAAGTGATGTGAAGCAGTTTAGCCCTGGAACAAAAGGTATTGCAGGAAAAAATGTTACAGACGTCGCCTTTCCAGGAATTCCTGGTGATAAAGGCCCAGGAGGATTGTATTGGGTCGGATATCCGCGGCCAGGAAATGTTGAAATACCTCCTCCATTCCAAACGATCCATCATCCGTACGATTGTTTCTGCAGATGGGACGAAATGATTAAGTGCCCATTGCCTGAAAGTCCTTTTTGGCATGTGGATTTTGGGGCGCCGTGGTTTGGTCTTCATTTATTACCATCAAAATGCCAAGCATGCTTTGCGGGGCATATAGTGAAGCATGATTTTTATGTAGGGACTAATAAGCCCGGTGTATTTGATGGATATCCGTTTACGTATCCGAATGACCCTGGGTATCAACAGTGCTTGCGCGAAAGCACGCAAAGCTATGCGGCATCAGGTCCAGGTGGCAATCCTGTTAATAACGATTACGGTTTGTAAGATGTTGATAAAAAATGTGGTACAATACAAGTAATAATTATTAGCACATTTGTATGACAACTGCGTTACCAACATTTTTTGATCAATTAGCTCGAGCGTGGAGATTGTTTATCAGTAGATGGGGCGTTGCTGTTGTATTGGAATTAATTATGTTGATTCCTGCGATGCTCATGATACCGCTGGTACTTGAATATTTGAGCGCGGTGTATCAAAACGTTGATACGAATCAGGTGCTTGCCAATTCAATATATACTGGGCAGTTTATATGGGGATTTTTTGGAACCATCTTGTTTGGGGTTCTTTCCATGACCGCAATGATCATTGCATTTGCTGCAAAGAAGCCCATTTCTTTGCTTGTGGCTCTTACGAGCGCAGTTCGCAGATATATTCCCGTATTATATACGAGTATTCTTGCTTCTTTAGTTGTAGTATTGTCTTTTTTACCAGCTGAATTGTTGCAAATCTGGTACACAGCACTTCGCTCTTCATTGCCAATTTCCGGTAGCGGCTTAACTGCCGTTGATGTTGTGGTATTAGTTGCGTTTATTGCATTACTTATTCCGGCGCTGATCGTTTCTATCTGGGTTATGTATGCCCCGCTTGCAGTTGCGCTCAAGGAAGTATCGGGAGGATTCACTGCATTGTGGTTTTCAAAAGAAATTGTTCAGCAGCATATGTGGAGTTTAGCGTGGAGGGTTATAGGAACATTGGTATTATTTGAAATTGTTTCCCTCAGTGTTAGCGTACTTCCTCTTGCAGCAGTTATTGTTCCGTTTGTATTAATGATTCTTACGATCGCATTTTTCGTAGAGTTATATAAAGAGCTCCGCGTCCGATAATCTCTTGTAGCCATGATTTGGATCCTGTTTGCCATACTCGCGCATGTTGGCAACGGACTGGTGTTTATTATAGATAAAAGTTTATTGCAGACAAAAACTGCAATCGGCAAACCGATCGGCTATGCGCTGTATTCCGCTGCATTTGCTGGACTTGCTATTCTTCTCGTGCCTTGGGCACATATTTCTATAACAATATTTCTTTTGCTGTGGGCGTTTGTTGCCGGCGCTATTCATATTATTGCGCTCTATATATTCTTCACCGCAATGCAAACAGGGGAACCGTCGCGCGTTGTTCCGATTACAGGGTCCGCTGTTCCTTTATTTACTATTCTTTTTGCCCTTTCTTTTTTAGGTGAGCAGTTTACTATCAAAGAAGGATTCGGAATTGTGCTATTGCTTGTGGGTGGAATGATGTTGGCAGGGATGTCATTCCCGCGAAGGCGGGAATC
>DATIIA010000079.1:0-9414 GCA_035480115.1 Candidatus Anderseniibacteriota bacterium
TTTCACTTGTTCCCGAAGTAATCTATACAGGACTCCCACAAGGGAAAATCATAATGTTCGAAGGCAACGGTTTTATTGTTCTAGAGAGTAATCTCAATCGTCGTGAAGTCATCGTTGCTCCGGCCGAATATATTTATCGTGATGTGTCTAGGTAGCTAACCTTTAGCCTGCCCCTTATCAGTAAGAATGATCGGGGGCGCTTTCTTTTCTTAGACAGTTAGCTTTTCAATGCAACGCTAATCGGATCCGCATCTAAATCTTTTTGATGCGCTTTACTATATTGCCGGCCGTATGCTTTTAGGCGGTAGGAAAAATTCCACCAATCTTTTTTCGGTAGGAGTTCGCACAAATCTTTTTCTATTTTATCTGGATCAGTTTGCTCTGTAAGTCCGAATTTTTTTGCTAAGCGGCGTACATGCGTATCAACTGCAATACCTTCAACAGTGTCGAATATATGTCCTAATATAACATTTGCAGTTTTTCGACCCACTCCCGGCAGTTCTAATAATTCTTGCATCGTGCTTGGCAGTTTACCGTTATATTTTGTATTAATAATATTTGCACTTCCGATAATCGCTTTTGCTTTGCTTCTGTAGAATCCTGTAGAAAAAATATCTTGTTCTAATTCTTGCTTGTTTGCATTCGCAAAATCTTTCACGGTTTTGTATTTTTTAAATAAACTTTTTGTAACACTATTTACTCGTTCATCAGTGCATTGTGCAGATAAAATAACAGCAACGAGCAATTGAAATTCCGTTTTGTAATCTAATGGAGTTGCTAGATTACCCGGAAATAGTTTTTCGAGTTCTTTGTGAATAATAAGCGCACGATCTTTGCGTTGCTGTATTGATAGGGGTTTCATATCGTATTGAATTAATAGCACATTTTTTGCATGGGCGTATACTAATAGGTATTAACTTTTTAATACTATTTTTATGAAAAGTATTATTTTACCGATGATGCTTATGGCATCGTTTATCGTAGGTGCAGTTCCTGCATTTGCGAGCGATGGGTCAAGCGAACATAGCGGCAAGGCTATTGTTCATAGTAAAAAGATTGAGAGAAAAGTAGTAAAGAAAACAGTAGATACCGCATGTGTAGGAACTGCAATCGATAAACGTGAGACGGCACTTGGCGGGGGCGTCTCTACATTTGGTTCCGCAGTGAATTCTGCATACCAGACTCGCCAATCTGCACTAAAAGATGCCTGGTCAAAATCAACCGTGAAAGATCGTCGGGAGGCAGTGCAAGCAGCTTGGAAAGCATTTAATCAATCAGTGAGAAGTGCTCGCACGGCCTGGAAAGCCACTCAAAAGACTGCATGGCAATCATTTAGAAGCGATGTTAAGTCATGTGGAGTAACTTCAGATGCAGATACCGGATCGCAAGAACAGGAAATGAGCTTATAGAATAATAAGTCTTATAGTAAAAATCCCCCCGCCACTCGGCGGAGGGATTTTTTATACTGCTGCGTTTTTTGCTTTAGTTCGGATACAGTTTACGCATGCGAGGACTTTTTTGCCGTCGTGCATGATTGTTTGGAGGTTCGGCTTAAACGTTCGTTTGCCAGTAATATTATAATGGCCACGCAAAAGCTTTCGGTGGTTTCCGACCTGTTTTTTCTTCCCGCAAATAGTGCAAATTCTTGCCATAGATAATGGAATTGACTATAACGGAACATGATAAAAAAGGCAAGGGAGAAAACTGTGCTATCCTTTATCTATGGTTTCAGCAACAGAGCTATCCCCAGCAGTATCCATCTTGGCATCTATTTTAGCCTTGGCTATAGGTGTTATTTTTCATGAGGTTTCGCATGGGTGGGTTGCAAATAAACTTGGTGATCCTACGGCCAAATATGCGGGGCGTTTATCGCTGAATCCTATTAAGCATATCGATATATGGGGAACTATAATTATTCCGATACTGCTAATTGTAAGTCATGCAGGATTTGTATTCGGATGGGCGAAGCCTGTTCCGGTGAACTATTAGAATTTGAAATATGGGAAATGGGGTCCGGTCATTGTTGCCTTAGCAGGGCCTGCAACAAATTTTGTTATTCTCTTGATATGCGGGCTGTTATATAGAATTTCTCCGCAAGATACGGCATTGCCATTTCTTTTTGTAATGATTGGATTAGTGAATGCTATCTTGATGCTTTTTAACTTAATTCCGATACCGCCTCTGGATGGATCCAAAATTTTATTCTTATTTTTAGACAAGCGCACCGATATTATTATTCGCATAGAGCAGTACGGTATGTTCGTGCTATTGGCTATTATTGTATTTATGCCCGGAATATTGACTCAATTTGTATTTATGCCTGCTTTTGTCTTTACAAGTACAGTGATGGGGGTGCCGCTGGCCGATCTTACTCAAATTCTTTGACTTTTTTTACCAGGTTCTCTACACTACAGTTCTGTGCCAACTATTAATCAACTTGTACGAAAAAATCGGGAATGGAAAGTAAAAAAGTCCAAGACTCCTGCCTTGCAGCGCGGATTTAATTTTTTGATTGATAAGCCTGTGGTTTTTCCAAAAGGCTCTCCGTTTAAGCGTGGAGTGTGTTTGCAGGTAAAGACGATGACTCCGAAAAAGCCGAATTCTGCTCTTCGAAAAGTTGCTCGTGTTCGCCTCACCAATGGAATGGAAGTAACAGCATTTATTCCCGGGGAAGGACATAATCTTCAAGAGCATTCCATCGTTGTTATTCGAGGAGGACGAAGAAAAGATTTGCCTGGTATTCGATATCAAGTAGTCCGAGGAGTACTTGATACGGTAGGAGTTGAAGCTCGCAGGAGAGGCAGAAGCCGATACGGAGCTAAGAAACCAAAGACTGAATAATTCCTATGCCACGAAAAAAGCGAGTATATAAGAATAAGAAACATTTACAGCCAGATCCAAAGTTTGGAAACTTGGCGTTGTCCAAATTTATTAATTATATTATGTACGACGGAAAGAAAAGCGTTGCGCAGCGAGTGATGTATGAAGCGCTTGAATTGATTTCAGAACAAACAAAAAACGATCCGCTTATGGTATTTGATACTGCGCTTCGAAATGTTGCTCCGGTACTGGAAGTAGAGGCTCGCCGAGTAGGTGGTGCTAATTATCAAATTGCGCAAGAAGTTCGACCAGTTCGCCGAGATACTCTTTCTATGCGATGGCTTCGTGACGCTTCTCGAGCTCGCAGTGGGAAATCAATGGCTGAAAAATTAGCTGCAGAACTTATTGATGCATCTCAAAAACAAGGTGGGGCTATGAAAAAGCGAGAAGACATGCACCGAATGGCAGAAGCAAACCGAGCGTTCTCTCATTTTGCTCGATAAATAGAATATTGATATGGCGGGTAAACAGTTTCCACAGGTTCCTATTGAGAAAGTTCGAAATTTCGGAATTATTGCGCATATTGATGCCGGCAAAACAACCGTATCTGAGCGTATTTTATTTTATACTGGCTTAACACATAAAATCGGAGAAGTTCATGAGGGTGATACCGTTATGGACTGGATGGAGCAGGAACGAGAACGTGGTATTACCATTACATCTGCAACGACAACGGCATTTTGGAAAGGTCATCGATTGAACTTAATTGATACTCCTGGACACGTAGATTTTACCGTAGAAGTTGAGCGAAGCTTGCGCGTACTAGACGGCGCTGTTGTTGTATTTGATGGCGTGGCTGGAGTTGAACCACAAAGCGAAACGGTATGGCGTCAAGCAGACGTGCACAAAGTGCCTCGTATGTGCTTTATAAATAAGCTTGATCGAACAGGTGCGGATTTTTGGAAAGTAGTGGACTCTATCCATGAACGACTTACGAAAAATACTGTTATTTTAACGTTGCCTATTGGAGCAGAAGATGCATTCGAGGGTATTATCGATTTGCTCACGATGAAGGCATGGTATTTCGAAGGGGAAATGGGAACCACGATTGTTGAAAAAGATATTCCGGAAGCTCTTGTAGAAGATACAAAAAAGCGCAGATCGGAAATGGTGGAAATTATTGCTGGATTCGACGATGCGCTTACTGAAAAATATTTGAACGGAGAAGATATTTCTGTTGATGAATTAAACGCAGCATTGCGTGTTGCTGTTATTGCTAATAAAGTGGTCCCTGTTTTGTGCGGAACCGCATTGAAGAATAAAGGAGTACAGCGAATGCTTGATGCCGTGGTTGCATACTTGCCATCTCCTTCAGATGTTCCTGCTGTTGAGGGTGTAGATGTTGATGATCCAGAAAAAGTGCTTACTCGAAAACCTTTAGATACAGAACCCTTTGCTGCGCTTGCGTTTAAAGTTGCAACGGATCCATACGTTGGGCAGATTACATTTTTCCGCGTATATTCCGGAAAACTTACAACAGGATCGTATGTATTAAATGCATCGAACGGAAAGCGCGAACGCATCAGCCGAATATTGCGCATGCATGCAAATGAACGAGAAGAAGTAGAGGAAATTTCTGCAGGTGGAATCGGTGCTCTCGTAGGAATGAAAGCTACGACCACGGGCGATACATTATGTGATGAAGCGCATCCAATTATTCTTGAACGTATCGTCGGGCATGAACCGGTAATTTCTCTTGCTATTGAACCAAAATCGAAAGCAGATCAGGAAAAAATGGGAATGGCATTAAAGGCATTGATGGGAGAGGATCCTACGCTTCGTGCGCATACTGATGAAGAAACAATGCAAATGATTATGGAGGGAATGGGAGAACTGCATTTAGAAATTATTGTTGATCGTATGAAGCGAGAGTTCGGCGTTGAAGTAAATGTTGGAAAGCCGCAGGTTGCGTACAAGGAAACAATTCGAAAAACAGTTGAAGCGGAAGGAAAGTACATTAAGCAATCCGGAGGACGTGGACAATACGGACATGTATGGATTCGCCTTGAACCACAAGATCGCGGAAAAGGCGTGGAATACGAACAAGCAATTAAAGGTGGAGTTATTCCGCAGGAATATTTACCAGCAATCGGAAAGGGAGTTGAGGAAGCTTCAAAGAATGGAATTATTGCTGGATTCCCTGTTGTGGATGTAAAAGCTACTGCGTTTGATGGAAGCTACCACGATGTAGACTCGTCTGAAATTGCATTTAAGATTGCGGGGGCAATGGCGTTCCGAGAAGGTATGAAGAATGCCGACCCTGTGCTTCTTGAGCCGATCATGAAAGTTGAAGTGGTCACACCAGAGCAATACATGGGCGATGTTGTTGGTGATTTGAATTCTCGACGGGGACAAATTATTTCATTGACTGATAGAACAAATTTGAAAGTTATCGATGCAATTGTTCCATTAGGATCGATGTTCGGATACGCAACGCAGGTTCGCTCTATGAGCCAAGGCCGTGCAAACTACACAATGCATTTTGACCATTACGAAGAAGTTCCAAGAAATATCCAGGAAGAAATTGCGGGCAAAGTGGTGAAGAAGTAAATAAACTTGGTAAGCATAGCAGAAAAAGAGTACAATGATTGTGTGAAATATAAACTATTGGCCGCAATCAATTTAGTAGTATCTCTAATTGGTGTTGTGTTTTATCTAAAATACCCTGGTGAAAATTCTTTCTCCTCAGTACTTCATGCATCCGTTGCTTCTGCTAGTATTATGCCTCTGCTGCAACAAGCGCCTGTGGTGACATTATTGATCGTTACTATAGTTATTTACTTTATAGTATTGTTTAAAAAGAATACTAATTCATTGGCAGAGAAAGGTGTTTTTCTTGGTATCGGGGCAACTCTGATGTATGCTGCAACTCTGCTTTTCGGTTTCTTATTCAGTCTCGTAAATGACTTGCCCGAAGCGGGAATATTCTTATTAGTTCCTGCTTTACTCAGTATCTTATTATTAATTATCTCAAACCTCGTACTTATTATGGGGCTGAGCAAATCACTGAAACGTGGAATAGTTTATGCCATATCCTTGATTGTATTGCTGTTGTTGGTTTATTTATTTACTCAAATGAGGCTGAATGCCAATCCCTGTGCCAGAACATTTTCTATTAACAAACAGAGTAATGAATTAATTATGCATGCATGCAATAATGATCCATTAGTGAAAGAGCAAGCAAAGGAACTTGCAGCTTGTACTGAAGATGGTGTTCAAGAAAAAATAGGGAGTTGCATAACTGGCATTGTTAATATTACGTATAACCCCGAACTCTGTGATGCTATACCGTTATCTGAAGGAAATTCCTATTCTGGAACGCAAAGGAACTGGTGCTACAAGAATGCTGCTGGTGGCTTGCGCAATACTACTATTTGTGAAAAGATAACAAGCGAAAAATTCAAGACAGAATGCTTTATAAATATCGAAGAGCTTTTGAAAGAGGATAAAGCAAGTGCGAAGCAATAGGATTGTTTTCTTTTTCCTTCGCAAAACTGTGGGCGTAAGCCAGCAGCTAGGGTTTTCTCTACCGCGCAGAGCAATATTGCACATTTTTGTTTCTGTATATATGGGTCAGCTATGTAAACAGAATGTAGAAATATTCAAGAAGAAATTGCAGGCAAAGTGGTGAAGAAATAAAAAGAAGCCGGGAGTGAAAACTCTCGGCTTTTGTTATGCTGCATCTTCATCGTTATTATTGAAAACCTTGAGCATGCATTGTTCTTCTTGAGGGAGTAGCCGATAACGCATAATATATGCGTCTTCTTCTGTATCTTCGTAATGTCCTCGAAGAATGCCATGGGCAACAAGTCTTTGCTTATGAAAGAATAGTTGTGCTGCAAGATTTGTTTCGCGAACTTCCAAAATTATTTCTTGTCTTCGTTGTTGGTAAAGTTTATTCACCAGCTTCTCGATCATTTGTGCCCCAATTCCTTGCCGACGTGCCCAAGGAGCAACCGCAAAATTAAGAACGTGTAATTGTGACTTGAGAAGCTCATACACCATAAAGCCTATAATACGCTCTTGGCGTTCGGTAACCATGCCGATGCAATTGCGTTGGCGAAGGCAGCACAAGAAGTCTTCCTCGGTCCAAGAAAATTCAAAACTTTCACGTTCAATTTCCAGAACTTCTGGCATATCGCGCCGAATCATCCACCTAATCCAAATATCGCCTGTACTCATCGGAAATCCCTTTCTTTTGATTGTAGAACGAGCGTTTGTCCTAAAACTATCCTAAGTTTTTTGAAAGATTGTTGCAAGTTTATATGCCAGGGGCTAGGGTGAATATATGCAAACAGAATCCAAAAATATAAAAGAAACATTAGAGCCAATTTTGCAAGTACTATCGGATCTGGGTGGAAAGTTTACCTTTATGGACGATGAGGGGCGGGAATTTGTGTTGGCTTCACGAGATGCACTGGAACAGGAACATGAGGAAATGCATCGCAACGAACAGCAGCTCGAGCTTCCGCAAATTGATCGAGTTGCGGACGCAATTCGCAAGAATATTGATTCAGGAATAGAAGATGATGTCATTGACCGGATTAATCGGGATATTGCACTGACAGCTGCCCAGGAACAACAAGACACTGACGACGAAATAGACGATTTGGCAGCAGTTGTAGTATCTGATGATGGCATACAAGAAGATGTAACGGTGTATATGCGACCGACTCCTCCCCCGCCTGTTCCAAAAATTCGATTTGAATCGGTTCGAGGCGATCTGGCGCCAGAATTGCAGGACTAGGCTATTGACTTGTTTGCATTGATTTGTTACAAATATATACGACCTTGAGGCGGTTCGCTTTTTGCGGACTGGATAAAACGCCAGAGGGCTTTTATTGTTTTATTATTAAATGAATCACGCCTATGGCTGTTGAAAAATTCGTTCGAAACAAGCCGCATGTGAACGTCGGAACGATTGGTCACGTTGACCACGGAAAGACAACTACAACAGCGGCAATCCTCCATGTGATGAACATGAAGGGCGGAGTTAAAAAAGTAATGACAATCGATGATCTCGATAAGTCACCAGAATCCAAAGCTCGTGGAATCACCATTTCTACGGCTCACTGTGAATATGAGTCTGATAAGCGCCACTATGCGCACGTAGACTGCCCAGGACATGCTGACTACATCAAGAATATGATTACCGGTGCAGCTCAAATGGATGGTGCAATTCTTGTAGTTGCTGCAACCGATGGCCCAATGCCACAAACTCGAGAACACATTCTCTTGGCTCGCCAGGTAGGTGTTTCTAATATCGTTGTGTTCTTAAACAAGGTTGACCTTGTTGATGATCCAGAACTCATTGATCTGGTTGAAGAAGAAATCCGAGACGTCCTTACAAAGTACGAGTACGATGGAGCTTCTACAAAGATTATCCGAGGAAGCGCTACGAAGGCATTAGTATCTAAGGATTTGAATGATCCAGATGCGAAGCCAATTCTTGATTTAATTGATGCGCTTGATGAAGCAATTCCAGAACCAGTTCGAGATGTAGATAAGCCATTCTTGATGCCAATTGAAGACGTGTTCTCAATTGAAGGTCGAGGAACGGTAGTAACTGGTCGTATCGAACGTGGAATGGTAAAGATCAGCGATGAAGTTGAAATCGTTGGAATCCGTGATACGCAAAAATCCGTTATCATCGGAATTGAAATGTTTAACAAGCAATTAGATGAAGGACAAGCTGGAGACAATGCTGGTGTGTTGCTCCGAGGCTTAAAGAAGGAAGATGTTGAACGAGGACAAGTTGTTGCAAAACCAGGAAGCATTAACCCTCACAAGAAATTCGAAGCTGAAGTATACGTTCTTACAAAAGATGAAGGCGGACGACATACCCCATTCTTCAAAGGATACAAGCCTCAGTTCTACATCCGAACAACGGACGTAACTGGAGAAGTATTTCTCGCTGAAGGAACAGAAATGGTTATGCCTGGTGACACTATTTCAATCACCGTTGAATTAGGAGCTAAAGTAGCTATGGAAGACGGAATGCGATTCGCTATCCGAGAAGGTGGACGAACAGTTGGAGCTGGAGTTGTTACAAAAATCCTTGAGTAATGGCTGAAGATACTAAAAAATCTGATGCGCCAGAAGCTGTAGCTGTTCCGAAGATTCGGATCAAGCTGAAGGCATACGATCACAAGTTGATTGATCAATCAGCAAAGCAGATCATGGATGCAGTGGAGCGGGACGGCGCGAAAGTTGCCGGCCCAACTCCTCTTCCGACTGCGAAGAAAAAGTATACCGTAAATCGTTCTACATTCGTACATAAAAATGCACGAGACCAGTATGAAATTCGAGTACACAAGCGATTGATCGATATTGTACAATCAACCCCTCGCACCGTAGACACTCTGATGAGTTTGAATCTGCCAGCAGGAGTAGATGTGTCAATGAAGACGGTATAAATATCCCTCTTACCAAAAAGCCCCGCATATCGCGGGGCTTTTTGTTTACCTTGCTTCTAATTTCGTGATTCGCGTTTCGTGGTTCTCTACTTGAAATTCAACTCTCTTTACTTCTCGG
>DATIIA010000080.1:0-5534 GCA_035480115.1 Candidatus Anderseniibacteriota bacterium
AGCGTGTGTGGGGCACTTGTGGGCCTTTAGTTCTGTGGCGATCTATGACTTTGGTCCCCCTAGTAATACTTCAGGCTTTGTGACGATTGAAGGCGAAGCTGGTAACTCTGATACGCACATGTTGCGTGTGGTGGGAAAGCAGCTCTCTACATCCCATAAGCGTCGCAAAGTATTAATTGTGCTCTGCGATGATGGTCCCGATGATATGAAAGAGGCAAAAAAACTATCACACCAGTTGCTCGCACGAGGGATCATCGTAGTGCATCTGCTTGTGGGAGTTCATGGAACACCATCGATTTACCCTTTTGAACTTCTCTATACTTCAATGGAGGAGTGTCTAGGTGAGTTCGGTGACTTGATCGAAAGCATCATTAAGAATCTGAAGTGATTTTTCTCTCCTTATTACCAATATGCCACTTATGCGGAGGTATAGGTGGCTTTTTTCTTGCAAAAATTTGTATTTTATTGTATACATACATCGGTTGATGGTTATTGTTTATTGACAATTTGTGCACTAATAAATAAGGAGATCTTGAATGTTTACGCCCAAACAGAGGCAGAAATTGCGTGCCCGACTTGCGCTTGATCAAATTGAAGCTGAGTCTGAGATTGCCCAGCAACAAGGCTCAAGAGATTTTCGATGTTCGTTTACGGAACAAGCAAGACGGGGGATTGAGCAATTGGTCACTACCTCGCCGGAAGAATTTGAAAGAAGGGTTGAAGAGGATTGGGCGATGAAGAAAATCTGCCTTCAGGAGTTTCTTGCAACAAAACCGGCCAACATCTTCTGCGATCGCCAGCCCATGCGATCTGATGGATGCTACTTATGGAATTTTCATGAACAACACGACGCGTGTCTTGTACATGCTTTGGTTGGAGAAAAAATTCTCCGACTATTCAACCTTTTTACAGTTGAGTCGTGGAATGCATGGGCTTGTACAAAGTATCAACAAGATTTCGATAAAGGGCGAAGTATAGTGGCAGAAGGTGAATGGATTACGAACGAAGTTATAGTTCAGAGCGTCAAGGACTTCTTGTTCCAGATGCAATTGGAACTTGGGATAACTCGTATCGAAGTTCTTATTGGAGACGAAGCAGGGGACATGGTTAAGGCTGCATTCGCGATGCGATTTGCAGATTCATTTCGGCCAGAATAATGAACATGCTCACTCGGCGAGGGTTTCACTACTCTCGCTTCTTTTTTTACATAAATTTTTTTACATTAAGGCGTGTTATACTAATTCCATGATGTTTGCTGCATCGCGCATGTTTGGGTTGTTTCTTGTGGTCATCGCTATTGGCGTGGTGGTTGCGCTGTGGGCGCAGTGCGGAAGTAATGGATGTTCATTTATTCCGCAGCAAAAAATAGTTGCAACTCCAACCAGTACTCCTGTTGCTGAATTTGGAACCAATGAAATTCATGTTGCTGGGATTATGCAAGGCGATAGTATCCAGAGCCCTGTAATCATTACCGGGGAAGCGATTCCTGATTGGTATATTGGCGGCTCATTTACTGTGCGATTACTTGATAGCGCTGGGCATGGGCTTGCATACGCGCAGGCGAAGCCAAGTGACCCAACCCCGGTGAATGGATTTATTCCGTTTACGGTAAGCTTTGCATTTTTTCCAAATACGCCTACTGGTACTGTTTTATTTGAAAAAAATCTTGGTTCAGGATTGCCTGATTTTCCGACGACTGTTGCGCTGCCCGTATCATTCCCGAATTACACCCAAGCAACTGCTACTCCGGAGCCGGTAATATCGCCTACGCCCACACCAACGCCTAGTGCAACACCGGTAAGCACGGGAACGTTGAAAGGAACTATGACGATTGGCCCTATTTGCCCAGTGCAGCAATCTGGTAAAACATGTGCGTCTTCAGTGAAAATGTTTGCGGACCGCCCGATAACAGTATCAAAAACAGACCAGGCTATGGCTCCAATAACAATTATTCCAGGGCCCACAGGAGAATTTTCACAAGAACTTGCTCCCGGGCAATATTACGTATCAATGGTGCCGCAAATCATGGGATCGATTACTGGTGTGCCAACGACGATCAAAATAACAGCGGGCAAAACAACGACAATGAATATTTCAGTTGATACTGGCATTCGAACGCCAGAAAATACGGACACGGCATCTTCTGATGGATTTTAATTTTGTATGAAAGCGGCAGTAGTGCAGGCCTATTGGCAGGAATCGGAAAAGGAATTATTAGAACTGCTTGGAACATCGGAAAAGGGATTATCTGAAGAAGAGGCAAGTAAGCGTTTGCAATTATACGGAAGGAATGAATTCGTTCAGCGCAAAAGCACACCTCTTATTGTGCGATTTATATTGAAATTTAAAAATCCATTAGTTCTTATCTTGTTATTAGCAAGTTTAATTTCTGCATTTTTAGGAGAACTTTCTAATTTTATTATTATCGCAATCATCATCACGATGAGCGTCGTGATCGACGCATTGCAAGAACGACATGCAGAATCTGCAGCAGAGTCGCTCCAGCGAAAAGTTTCTGTAACGGCGACGGTTATTCGCCGAAAAAAACCAAAAGAAGCTCCCATCTCTGAACTTGTTCTTGGGGATATTATTATGCTTTCGGCGGGGGATATCATCCCTGCTGATGCGCGTGTATTAGAAGTACAAGAGCTTATGGTTGACCAATCGGTGTTGACGGGGGAGTCGTATCCACAAGAAAAACAAGTGACAACAATATCTGGAACGCAAGTTGATTTTATTGATCGAAAGAATTCGCTATTTATGGGAACGCATGTGCAATCAGGCGCTGCTCGGGCAGTCGTTGTAAAAACAGGATCTGCGACGGAACTTGGAACTATCGCAACCAGCATTGCTGCTAAGCGCCCAGAGACAGAATTTGAAAAAGGTATTAAAGCATTCGGGTATTTATTGATGAAAACAACACTTGTATTAGTGTTGTTCGTTTTTTTCGTTAATGCATTTTTACATCATAGCGTTCTTACTTCGTTTTTGTTCGCATTAGCGCTCGCAGTTGGCCTTACTCCAGAATTGCTGCCAGTAATTATGACTATTAACTTAGCAAAAGGCGCTATTCGAATGTCGAAGAAGCATGTGATTGTAAAATATCTCCCGGCCATTGTGAATTTCGGCAGTATGAATGTGTGCTGCATGGATAAAACCGGAACGCTTACTGAAAATCGTATTGAGCTTGAGATATATGAGGACGCACAAGGTAAAGAAAGCAAAAAAGTTCTTTTATTTGGGTACCTGAATGCCATTTTTCAATCGGGATTAAAAAGTCCATTAGAAGAAGCAGTGTTGCGGCATGGAGAAGTTTCTCATGCGAGCTATACAAAAGTTCAGGAATTGCCGTTTGATTTTTTCCGCAGAAGATTATCTGTCGTTGTGTCTCAAGCACAAAAACACATGATTATTACAAAAGGAGCTCCAGAAGAAATTCTTTCGGTATGCGACATTTCCCACAAAGATTCAGCACAAGCACTTGATCGATTCCGTGAGCTAAGCGCCAAAGGATTTCGAGTGCTTGCAGTTGCATATCGCATGGTTCCTCATCGAGCATCGTATACAGAAAAAGACGAGGCAAATATGACATATCTGGGGTTAATGGCATTTTATGATCCTCCGAAACGATCCTCAAAGGCCGTATTAAAAGATTTGCTTGCACAAGGAGTTGCTATAAAAATTCTGACTGGAGATGGTGATTTGGTGACGCAGCATGTATGTGACGAGCTTGGGCTTCCGGTATCCGGCGTTGTACTGGGCAATTCGATTGACCATATGAGTGACCATGCACTTGGGGTGCTCATTGAGAAAACGACTATTTTTGCTCGTCTCAACCCTATTCAAAAAAATAGAATTATTCTTCTGTTAAAACAGCGGGGCGCTGTTGTGGGATATTTGGGGGACGGCATTAACGATGCGCCTTCGTTGAAAACTGCAGATATTGGAATTTCAGTGAATAATGCGGTAGATATCGCAAAAGAATCTGCGGACGTTATATTGCTGAAAAAAGATTTACGGGTGTTACTTGATGGAGTGCGTGAGGGCCGGAAGACGTATGGAAACATTATGAAATATTTAATGATGGGAACCAGTTCGAATTTTGGGAACATGGTTTCTATGGCAGGCGCATCTTTATTTCTTCCTTTTTTACCTATGCTGCCCGTACAAATTTTATTGAATAATTTGCTCTATGACTTTTCAGAATTGGCAGTGCCGGGGGACACGGTCGATGAAGAGTACATTCGATCCCCGAAGAAATGGGATATTCGATTTATACGAAAGTTCATGCTTACATTCGGACCAATTAGTTCATTGATTGATTTTTGTACGTTTGGAATACTGCTCTTTATATTTCATTCGAACCAAGCGATGTTTCAAACTGGATGGTTTGTGGAATCCTTGGTTACGCAATCAATTATTATTTTCAGTATTCGTACCCGCATCGTTCCATTTTTTGCAAGTGCTTCGAGCAAGCTCTTAGCATCGACTTCCATAGGTATTGCGATAATTGCTCTTATTATTCCGTATACTCCACTGGCTCATGTTTTTGGGTTTAGATCAATGCCATTCGTATTTATGATATGGCTTGGTGTATTGCTTATTTCTTATTTTATATTGGTAGAAGTTGCCAAAAAAATACTGTATAAGAAAGTTGTTGTATACTAAAGCTATCGTATGATGCAATCGGACAATCTCGAATATATTTCAAAGGTTCGCAATATTAATGTTGAGCATCGCGAGAGCTTAACGTCGCTCGAGAAGCTCGCATTATTTACGACAGATAAAGTGGGAAGTATGGGGTTCTTTTTCATCATCTTAATTTGGACGCTCGTATGGATCCTTTGGAATACATATGCTCCCAAGGGGTTCCGGTTCGATCCATTTCCTGGGTTCATCTTGTGGCTGTTTATATCCAATGTATTGCAGCTCGTTCTGCTGCCTCTCATTATGGTTGGGCAAAACCTGCAAAGCAGGCATGCAGAAGCGCGGGCAGAAGCGGATTTTGAGTTAAACGTGCAAGCGGAGAAAGAGATTAAAATCTTATTGCGCCATATGGAAAAACAGAACAATTTGATGCTAGAAATATTGCGCCGACTTGACGAGTCGAGAGAAGCAAGATAGGGTGTTGTTGACATGAAAAAATTTATTCTCATTGCCATCATAGGACTCGGACTCGTATTCGGGGTAGCTTCTTTTATGGGGGCATTTAGTCATAACGGCACAGCTTCTATGAAAAGCGGAGCTCATGATACATCCAAGCTGATTCATGCCAACGATGTAGGAGCAACATTTTCCAAAGATGCTGCTCAGCCGTTTCAATTTTCTACGGGCAATTTGACGGGAACTATTTCCCAGCATGCCATTAGTCCCGCAAAGGATGCTTCATATATTCTTGCGCATTACAAGGCATGCGGTCCAAAGTATCGCCCCGCGTCGTATTTCCCTGATATGGCAACCACCATGAAAAAACTCCCAGAGACGGCATATTCATTGGGGACGTATCAGATTGTATTGATGCCTAATCTACTGGG
>DATIIA010000081.1:0-7374 GCA_035480115.1 Candidatus Anderseniibacteriota bacterium
AAGAGTTCAGGATACGATGTCATCAACCCGGATGCTGGTTCGTCTGATGGCGAAACGATAAACTGAACGACGCGCTTGCCCTGTTTCAGGCAAGAAAGCATCATCCGAATATCGGTCGTAATGATCGCGTCGGCCAGGTCAATGGTATCAATCATTTCGTGCCCAAATGCCGATGCAACCACGCCGATTGTTTTTTTCAAAACGTTGGAATTCAGCTGAACGAAAATCTTCATCATCGAGTTCCTTCATATTTGTGTTTGAATATTCCCCTCACTTAAAACTTCATAATGAAATTTGAAGTGAGAGAAAGGTGTGTTTGTCGCACACACCTAAAGCGAAAAAGGTGGAGTGTTGCTCAGCATTTAGAGTATCGGCTTTTTGCTTTCCTCCTCCCGATACTTCATGCCAGCCATAAATCCCTGAAAAAACAAGTGCCGGAGAAGGTCCTCCACGTCAGTGCAGTCAGTCGCATCTCCGAACTGCATGATAGCATCGAAGATCGGCCCAAAGTCTCCCTTGCTAGTGAGCGACACTGGGCAGATGACCACTGGTACTTGATGAGGACTATGCGGCCATTTCTTTTCCTCTTCCGTAAGGGATTCCTTATCCCCTTCGAGTATCATCTGCCATTCGTCGGCAAATTTTCGAAGGTCCTCCATATCCGTGAGCATGGCGTCGCAGTATTCACCGCTTTCCAGCCACTTGGTGATCGCAAATCGAATCACGTCAGTCATTTTTAGATCCTCTTAATAAGAGCCATGTTCACAATCTCAACCCTGAAACAATTTCAGAGCTAGGAAATAGAATTTGTTTGTTCCCCTCACTAAAAACTTCATGTGAAATTTGCAGTGAGAGAAAGGTGAGCAAGGAAAGTATTCATGCTCACTCTAAGGGGGTTATCAGCTTGTGAGGCACCTTGGGAATTCAATCATTTTCCCACATTAATTCTCCCAAGGCGCGTTTTTTCACAGATTCGGAATACTTTTTATTGTATTCATTGTATAACATGTCGCTTTCTTCTTTGTCCTTTATTGCTAGTATTTTTTCTAATTCTTGACGAGCAAGAATAACACGTACCTCGAAGTCGCTGAGTTGATCAGTTGTTCTTTTTTTTCTTCTCATTGAATATCCTTTTATTTGAGTTTTTTATTTGTTGATTTTCTCTCACTTCTTACCAATTACTTGATACGAAGTGAGAGAAAGGTATATTTTATCGCATATACCAGGCGCTAATGAGCAAGAGCTTGAGGAGGCCTTGTGTATGCTGCCGTGTTATGAAGAATGGCATGCACACACAATTTGTAACCCTCTAACATTGCGCTCAGAAGCAACGCCCGAAGTTGGCTACTCCAGGTAGATTTTGACATTGTCTCACAGCAGGTTCCAGCATTTTAAGAAGAAGCCATCTTCTCTACTTTGCCTGTAGTAGTACACCGAAGTGTCTAACTAATCGCTGCTGCCGACGTTGCCTATCGAGGCTCTATCACAAACCCCGGCAATGCCATCAGGAATAACAATCACATTCTCCATCCGCATTCAGGTGCCCCTGACGACGCAGGAGGCGCATAAACGCACGAACGATACTGCGTGTGCGATGTGGTTGTTCATCCCGATAAAAGCATATTGCATCTTGCCCTTCCAACTCTGGAAGCGGCTTGCCCCTAAGCACCGTTGCGCTCATAGGCGATTGATACCGACATACCAATTGTACAACCCGTCCTCGAAAGCGTACTTCGTGATGACAATAATGGGCCATGATATCCCCTTTCAAGAGGCGGTGTTGATAGTTGGGAGAAAACAGTGTTACTTTAGTCCAATTTCCTCTCGAAAGCGCTGCTCTTTTTGCTTCATGCCGGCACGAAAACCGTCGGTGAAGATCACCATGAGCGCATCTCGAATTTGGTTGGAATCTGAAAGTTGGTCCAGAGACTCGAGGATATCAAAAACCTCGTCGACATCGCAGTCGTATCCAAACGTATTTTCGATGGATACTTCGGCAATCAGATGTTCCTCGCCTTCTTCGTCGTAGTTAGCGAGTGCGCCATACACATCGGTCGCATCGTTACCCTTTTGCATGACGAAGATTTTGATTGGTGATGTGTCATCGTTGGACATGATTATCTCCTGTTTGTTTTTGTTTAAACTTCCCCTCACTTAAAACTTCGCTAAGAAACTTGAAGTGAGAGAAAGGCATATATTATCGCATATGCCAGGCGGTTGATTGTTTCACGAAAGAAGGTAGCGGAGAAACAAGAGAGCGCCAATGCCCAGAAAGATCGTTGATATTGCTAGACCCTTCCGTTGCAAGTGCGCTTCTGCCTGTTCGGCGTGCAGCTTGTCCGCTTTTTCGAACGTGCCGAGGACTCCAAGAGCAGTAATATGGATAATCCATACCAAGCTCACAAACAAGAGCGCAATTGGACGAAACGCATCATGCATTTCGTCGCTTGGCCACTGAATCACTGTGATGTATATAGTGATAACCAATGCGTGCATCCACCAGTGTTTCATCCTGAATGCTTGCTTGAACATTTCTTCGTTCCTTTTCGCTTGTGTTTGAATATTCCCCTCACTAACCACCAACAAATGATGATAAGTGAGAGAAAGGCGAACGGTTTTAAGGTTCGCCAAAAAACAAACATGGTGGAGATCCGTATCTCCTTGATGCAATGCGATGCACCTGCCTCAAAGTCACATTGCCCTGGTCACTGGCCAGGGCTCCTTCTCGGCTTTAAGAACGATGGCCATTCTCGCTGCTATGGGCTTGGAGTTTTTTAAACCAATCCATAGACTTACTAGACGTTCTTGGCTTCCATGCAAGCCAGGCGCCGGGACGTTTTTGTAATAAAGAACTTCCCCCTTCAGACCCCAATTGTATAATTCGGGACTCAAGGGGAAAATAAATTGTTAAAGTTCCGGCCGATTTCTGCCAAGAACGGTTGATTACAATCAAGAAGACGATTGAGGCGCACTTGAAACCGGCTACAGATAACGAAGCAAAAGGTGCTCGATCTGTTTTTGTGCCGAGGCGTTATTCGTCTTGATGATGTAATGTGCCAATCGTTTTGACAGATTTCTTCGTAACTGACTTTCGCCATCTTAGCAGATCTATAAAAATTGTCAAGTATTATGACAATAATTTATAGTAAGTACGTAAAATAATAATCAATAAAGCCGATAATTAATATATAAATTATGTCTAAAAAAATAACCCGGAATCAGCGAGTACTCGTGTACAACATCTGATCCCGGGCGTTCGAATCACAAACTTGCTTTTCGAAATAAACTTTCTGAAGGATTTTCGCGAAGCTTCGCTTCGCAACTTGTCCGATTACGTCCAATTGACGTCACCGGCCTTACTCGTGCCGGATTTTGCTAAATGTAGCTTTTTCCGACAAAAACTGCGATTTTACTTCGACGGTCAATCAACCGCCTCCACCGACAAGCTTCTTCATAGCGCTTCCTTTCTTCTTTGAGTTTACAATGTTCATCTGCCTTGCAAATGAGGCAAGGCAATCATAGCGCATGTATTTACATTTGTCAAATATGCTGACAAATAATAATGTTAGGTTATTTCAAAGCCTCCCAGGTTTTGAGAAAAATGTTTCTCATTGTATCTGCAATTGATTTATCATGTATCAAAACGCAGCTAAACGGCTGTAAGTATGGCATAAAACCAACTACGTCGCCGATTATATCAATGTCAGCCTTTAGTTTCAGCTGTTCGTTCGTAAGATAGACTGCATCTCCGCTTTTATGAATCTTTTTTAAGAAATTGATATCATTACCCACTACGATAAGCTTTCTCTTTAATTGCTTCTTTTTTCTCCACTCAGCGATATCCGACCACGCAATTCCCATTTGGGCCATTATACGATCAGACTCTTCGTGGCTAATATATGACAAGATTTCATTACCTTCTGTCTGAAAAATATCTTTCACGTATCCTCTCAGCCCCCCATCTCCTTGATAATACTTAACTATCGAAGATTCTCCTTTTTCGAATTGTCCTCGAGAAGTAAGTTCGGGAATTAAGCTTTTAAGAGTTTCTTGTTGTTGTTTAACCTTAAGAGCGCGTTTGTCCACTAAATCAGCGATCTTTTGAGGTGGTTCTGCTACATAATACGTTTTTTTACCCTCATCATATGTTGTTACCACGCCTTTATTCTGTAGGTCGTCTAATACTAAATACACCGTAGCGCGTGGAGTTTCGGCTCGTTGTGCAATTTTTTGAACTGGTGAGGGGCCAAGCTCTAGACATGCCAAATACACCTTTGCCTCTCGTTCGTCGAACCCAACTTTTTGTAAATCAAATTCCAGGTTGTTCATATGTCGTATGTAAGAAGTATACTATATTTTATATATTTGTCAAATCGTGACAAATTATATTAAATATTATCCTACCGTTTTTTCGAGCAACTTCATAAGCTCTTTTGCTCGCTGATCCCATCCATGTTGATGTGCAAGCTTTTTACGTTGAGCAGATTCTGTATTTTTTTCTGCAAGTTTTTGTGCGATCAGTGTATCGAATTCTTTTTGCGACCGTGCATATCCGATGAGATCATTATATTCTTCTAATTCTGGTAGGCCTGTTGCGATAATTGGCTTGCCGGTAGCCATAAATTCCCAGAATTTCAATGGGAAGCTTGAGCGGTTATATTCATTGCTTTTGTATGGGATAAGGCATATATCAAAATGTTCGACATACGCTGGAACATCTTCGCGAGGGATTGATCCGATCATGTGGATATTAGAAAGCTTTGTGAGACGTTTTAATGCGGGTGTTTTGCCATCTACGATGGGAGATCCTACAAACACAAAATTCCATTGAGGATTTTTTTCAGCACTAGTCACAAGCAGTTCGAAATCATACTTATATGAATCAAGTGCACCAACTGATCCTAATATCGGATGTTGTATTTTAGACAATGCATCTGCTGCGTTCTTTTTTGCTGTTTTCGAAATTGGCTGTTCAAATAATTCGACGTCTCCTGCATTTAATACAAGATGAACATTTTTTGCATGCTTGCGCTTGAGTTTAAAAAGATGTTTCGATGTAACCGTAACGAGATCGGATCGTTTTAATATTGCACGTTCCTCGTCGTGAACCCGCTGAACATTCCTATTTACTCCCGCCTGCGATGCATGATTATCTACACAATCGTATATAACAACGGCATCTTTGAACATTGAGATGTATTCAGCGGCTTCAGTGTCATATACCCATATAACGGTTTCTTGATCTAAAAATCCGAGAGCTTGAGCAGTGCGATGTACTGATCGTTTATTGAACCAATGATTCAGTGAGCTTACCCATCTAAATTCTCTTGACCCAGGTATAATATTCCACTGAGATTTTATAAACATTGTAGGAGATTTTTCTTCATATCGCATTGAACGCACAAAAAATTGGCCAAGTTTTTTAGGACGAAACAGATGCTGAGCAATATATCGTATTATCCATATACGCGGTTCTACATAAAGCACCGGATACTTTTTTGATAGCCGTGCCATAATATGCTGCCTATTAGTCCAGCTAGGCTGGTCATAGAGTGCGCCTGCAAAACAAATGATACGGATAGGAGATTTATGGAGCACTTCATTGCGTTGGTCTGCAATAAGATGATGATATATCTCTGTAAGAATATATATAAGAACCAAAATATATATCAAAATGCGAGCAAGAAGAGGCGGATTTGCGTATAAAAAGATTGACGATGCACCAAGTACGGCGATAAGTATCCACATGCGTGCTAGTACAAGACGAATCGAAAACATGCGATATGCCAATATAATCATCACGCCAAAAGCTATAATTGTACTTGCAAGCATAGTGATCACAGCGGTTGTTATGTGATGTGGTGTGTATATGGAAACCCATGAACCTAATGCTGCAATAAGTGTTAAAATCCCAAACGTTAGCGCTCGTAGCTTTGGTTTATTTGCAGGCACAAATACGCTGCTTGTCCCTATATCCAGAAGTGAATATAAAAAGAATGCAACAGTCATGATGACTATAAAAGATCTTGCAGGATATGATTCTGGTTTAAAGACTTGTAATATTTCAGGTGTGAAAAATATTATAGTTACTGTCATGCCTGCTAATAAAATCAACACACGATGCATAGTGTGTTCAACAACATGAGAAAATTTTTCTCTCGTAGTCGCGAAGAGGGTGCTCATCCACGATAAGTTCACTTCCGATAATGCTGCGGCAAGGATAATCAGCTTTGACCCAAATGTGAGTGCTATATTTAAATATCCAAGTTCCTGAGCACTAATTATTGCACCTAAAATAAGAATAGGAAGACGTTGCCAAATTACATAGAAAATACGGGAAATATACATGTATATACTAATGTGAAGTAAATTTCTTCCATATTTTTTCACTTCAATCCAAGATGGGAATCGTAAATGACCAGATAATTCTTTCCCTACAATTATCCCGATAAGTATGACCATGATAAAGGTCGTAATAATAATAGACCAAAAAAACCCAGCCACATGATATTTCCATGTCAGGAATCCGAATACAGCAATATTAATTACTCCGGTAATAATTTGGATAGCGTATAACGCAACGAATTTTTTCATGCCCGTAAGTGTCGCGCCTAACACGTCTTGTAGTCCTTGCAAAATTAGCGCTCCTGCAAATATTTGTATATATGGAATAATTTCAGGTCGATGATAAATATGTGTGGCAATAATACTAGCGAGGAGAGCAAGGATTAGTGAAAGTGGGATTGTTACTATTTGTCGTGCAAGGTGAGATACCCAAAAAACTTTTCCAATTTCATCTTTATTCGTTCGAACGGCAATTTCTCTAATTGCACCGTCCATAATACCTAAATGTTGACTTACTCCAATTACTCCGCCAATCGACATTACAAGACCGATGATCCCGTATTCTTCCAGAGAAAGAAAGAAGCGAACAATAATGAAAGTTTGAATAATACCTAGAATGGCAGTTATCGCTTTCGTCGATACGGAAAGAAGTTGAATTTTACCGAGATTCATAAGGATGTAATAATTCTTCTAAATCTGAAATAATACTGTTCCATTGAAATAAGTCCAGAACGCGTTGCTTGCCTACTTCTCCATAATGCGTTGCTAGTGCAGGATTATCAAGCAGCTGAAGTATTGCATCTGCGATTGCATTACTATTGCCCGGCTCTACAAGTATGCCCGTCTCATTATCCTTTACAGCTTCTGGTATACCGCCTGTACGTGTTGCTACAACTGGCAAACCAAAAAAAGCAGCCTCGCAGTACACAATTCCAAATCCTTCATAATCCCCTACTAATTCTTTCGGCGGTAATGCAAAGAGTGTTGCGCGAGAATATAAAGCATGAATATCCTCATCTGAAAGTGCGC
>DATIIA010000082.1:0-17356 GCA_035480115.1 Candidatus Anderseniibacteriota bacterium
AGGCCATCAAATACCTGATTGATTTTTTTGCTTCTGCGCATCCAGAGCCGCATTCCTACATAGCGAAGCCCTTCTTCAATAGGCGCAACAATGAGAAATGTTGCAAACGCAGGTAGGAGAATATCTACGGGAGATAAGAGAGGAAGGACAGCCCCGCCATAATAATGCTCCGTTGCAGGAGAAATAATTCCCCACAATTGGTCCGCCTTTTGTTCCAGCCAGTATGCTGGTTCTACGAGCAATAATCCTATTCCAAACGCTATTGCAATCGTACTTGCAGGTACGCTTCGTGTTTTGCTTCGCAAGTACCACATCCATAAGAAAAAACCTGCCGGAAGTAAACTTAATAGGAACGCAACAATTGCAATGGAAACTCCTGCTGGTAATACGATTGGGTCACCCATCTATCAAGTATATCATGCAGCGCGAATCAAAGAAGACTTATATTGGTCTGGCTTATATGCAGGCAGTCGAGCAATCTCCGCGCTATCTTTTCCTATTGCATGTAATATTTTTTTAACTTCTTCGTCAGAAGGAGATTGATCATACCCCAGCGCTATGCAATCAAATGAAAGTTCTTTGAGTAATGAATATTCGGATGGATCTGAGTCGCCAAGCACTGTTTTATCGACACTTGCAACTTGCGATACTGCTTGTAAGCGCTTCTCCTCTAAGACATGAGGTTCTCGATTTTTTTGAGAACGAATGGCTGCGTCCCGCGCCACTACCACAATAAGACAATCTCCTAATTTTTTCGCTTCAGAAAATAGATATTCATGTCCGGCATGTAACGGGTCAAACGTGCCGAATACAACAACGTTTTTCATATCATTATCGCCAGGACTGGATACTAAAGAGAAGCGTTTGCCAAAAGGACGAAATCGGATATCCGTATGTAAGCGGGCTTATGTAGATGAAGCCAGCAATAATACAGAGCGCAGCGATAGCTACAAACTGCCGCTTGAGCTTCACAGTTCTATCAAGCCACCACAATGCAATAATAAGGGAAAAAATAAGGGGAGTGAGATAATGATATAAAAATAATACGCGAGGAACGCGCATCAGAGGGACATATGCCCACAAATATCCGATAATCATAATCCATACTATATTTGATGAATGTTTATATTGTTTTTTTATAATAGATGCGATAAGCGCAAGTAGCGCAATGCAAAAGAAAACAAATCCTCCCCACCACACCGCTGGATTACCTAGTAAATATATAAATTGATTCCCTGTATTGCCCTGCCAATAAAATACCGGTCGGATCATGAATGGCCATGTCCACCATTTACTTCCATAGGGATGCGTAGCAGTAAGATTATAATTTGCGGAAATCATTTCCTGATGGAGCGAAATAAGATCAGGTACAAAATTTCCTGTAGGAATTCCCCATACATCCCCGGAACCGGGCAGGGTCAAAAGCGAAAAATGAATTGCCCATGCCCCAAGATAAATAATGAGCGCGCTGCATGCAAGAACAAGGCAGCGAATACCCCATTGAAGATATTTTTTAGGCCCTTCATGGTATGCATACGCCAGGAATAGAAGCACCACTAATCCCCCTGCGATCATTCCTGTAAATTTTGTGCCCATTGCAGCTCCAGCTAAAATTCCGGCTAGTATTACAAAGAATAATGACTGTAAAGAATGTGCTCGAGTTTTCACTGCAGCAATACCAGCGGCAATGCAGCCAAATGTCATGACAAGCAAAATATTATCCATCAATATAAAACGAGATTCCACGATGAGCGCATTATCTAAGGCGATGGCAATTCCTCCTAACACAGAAAACAGTTTCGAAACATTCATGAGCCGAAGCAAAATATATATAATACCTGCTAGAAGAGTCCCGAATAGTGCTGGCACCATGCGAACACCATCAATAGGAACATTCACAAATGGTTGACCAATGTATTCAAATGGAAATAACCCATTGTATCCGGAGAGGTATGCTCCCGCAGCTATTAATAATTTTCCAACCGGAGGGTGAATATCAAAGAAGCGCTGATGGGTACAACAATATGCTGAGATAAATTTTCCGAAGTGCACTTCATCAAATACTACTTGAGGAATATAGGATAAAAAAAATACGCGAGTACACGCTGCAAGAAGCAGAATACCTAGAAAAATCGTTATATCGTGCCGCACATTCATACCGTGTTCTTAAGAGTATATGCCAGATGTTCCTGGCGGTGAATTGTTACTGAACTATAATCTGCGCGTGGAAGGATGGATGCAAATGATCATGCATGCCGAACGATCCAACTTTTGTAAACGTAAAACGATATAACTCTCCTGGCGCTAATCCACGCTTTGCGTCAAATCCTGGAACGTCAGTATGGATCGGGTGAGGATCAGATGCAGGCCAGTGCAATTGTTGTCCATTATTTATAAATGTTATAGTTGTTCCAGATTTTACCGTAATAGTTGCTGGCGAAATTCCAGTATCAGTCATTGAAACTGTCGGATTTTCAGATGTCATCGTATCAGTTGTAGGCGTTGCTGCAGGAGAAACTTCAGGCGATGGGGTAGGAGTAGAATCAATAGCAACAGTATCTGAACTTGTTCCAGAAATCGGCGTTTCTTGAACGGAAACTGCTGAATTTTGCTGTCCTCCATGACTCATGATATATGCGCCCCCTCCAATAATAACGAGAACTACGACAATAATTGAAATGGTTGTTGATGTATTCATGAAATAAGTATACCTGTCGTGTTATACTTTTACCATGTCCCTTCAACAAGACTTGCAATTGATTATGCATGGAGAAGTTTCCTGCGACGATACGGCTAGAAATGCTGCAAGCAGAGATACAAGCTTGTTTCAAGTACAACCAAGCGCTGTAGTGCACCCTATGAATGTTCAGGATATATGCGCATTAGTACGGTACGCTTCGAAGACTCCTCATACCTCTCTTACTGCACGCAGCGCGGGCACAGATATGACAGGCGGCCCGTTAAATGAAGGAATTATTATTGATATGACAAGGCATTTCGGAAGACTTGGAGAAGTTAAAGGATCGTCAATTAGTACAGAGCCAGGTGTATACTATCGTGATCTTGAGCAAAAGACACTCAAGCACAATTTACTCCTGCCATCCTATCCCGCATCTAAAGAAATATGCACTGTAGGCGGCATGGTCAATAATAATTCGGGAGGAGAAAAAACATTATTGTATGGCAAGACAGACCGATACATTGAAAAGTTATCCGTTGTCTTAGCAGATGGCAATGAATATGAGCTGTATCCGCTTACAAAAAAAGAACTGGAACATGCCATGCAAGAAAAAACATTTTTAGGAAAAGTGTACCGCGATATGTATGAGTTGTTAGAAAAAAATTATGATGCAATTCAATCTGCAAAACCCCATGTTTCAAAAAATTCTGCAGGATATGCATTATGGAACGTTTGGGACAAAAAAACATTTGACCTCACAAAATTATTTGCCGGCTCCCAAGGAACGCTGGGGGTAACTACTCATATACAGTTCCGACTCGTCCATCCCAAAAAACATGCAGCAATGCTGGTACTTTTTCTCCAATCCCTGGAACCGCTCGCAGAACTTACAAACCATATCCTAAAATATCAGCCGGAAAGCTTCGAATCCTACGATGACCACACTCTCTTAATTGCACTTCGACTATTTTCTAGCTTTGTACGAACATTAAAAACAAATGCATTTACCTTAGCGTTACAATTTTTGCCTGAGACTATGATGATGCTTCGAGGCGGACTTCCGAAACTCATCATAATGGCGGAATTTACGGGAGATAGCGCAAAAGAAGTAATCACTCGCGCAAAAGCTGCACAGAGCGCTACAAAAAAATTTAATATTCTGTCTCGAATTGCTACAACAAAGCAAGAACAAGATAAATACTGGACTATTAGAAGAGAGAGTTTTAATCTGCTTCGCAAACATGTCCAGGGCAAACACACTGCGCCATTTATTGACGATTGCATCGTCGAGCCAAAATACTTACCAGAATTTTTACCGAAACTTGCAGCGATTCTGGATAAATACGACCTTGACTATACGATTGCAGGCCATGTAGGAGATGGGAACTTCCACATCATTCCTTTGATGGATTTAACAGATAAAAAACAAGTAGCAATTATCCCGAAAGCATCTCGCGAAGTGTATAATCTCGTTTTTTCGTTTCATGGGTCATCAACCGCAGAGCACAACGACGGATTAGTACGAAGTCATTTGCTTCCTCAAATGTACGGTCCTGAAATATATAGTCTATTCGAACAAACAAAAAAGATCTTCGATCCAAAAAATATTTTCAACCCTGGCAAAAAAGTGAATTCAGATTGGAAATATTCCCTCAAACACATCACGGCGTATTAATTATGCACAATACTCGCAATCTGGCTTGCCGCAGCCGGAGCCGTCTTCAAAAAATGCAAGGTTTTGGATTTGATTCCATATTTCTTTGATTTGTTTTCTTAGCTCGCTTACTTCTTCATCGGAAATAGTTATTTGTTTTTTAATGAAGCCTTTCTTTTCGCTCTTCTGGATAAAATCTATTTCTGCACTAGCAAATATAAACGGAAATCGAGGAGATTCGTCACATAGTAACTTATAAAACACAAGCTGCCTGTAGTAATCGCCATTTTTTGATAACTTCTTCAAGCCATTTTCTGGTTTTCCTGTTTTATAATCTACGATATTTACCCGCGCACCTTCGCGCCACAATCCATTTTTTTGTTTATCGGATGTATCGAGTAGTTCAATTTTATCAATTAATCCCGTAAGCGGAACGCCGTCTACTACAATTCCATGACTGGCAAAGTTATATTCCCGTTTCGTATCACGAATAAAATCGTTTTTATAATTTCTATAATATTCTTGCAGTATTTTTTCTCCTACTTCTCGGGCATCTTTTACTTGTTCTGCAGTTAGCACTTCCCTCTGCAAGAACCTATGAAACGACGAAACAAGTTCAGATTCAGGCGGAATAGATCCTGTCTTTTCATACTGTGCAAAGAAATATTCCAGGGCCCCATGCGCTGCCGATCCTAGAGCTTGGTGAGGAGTTCTCACCGATGGCACTCGTAAAACATTTTTTATATAAAACTTTCGCGGGCATTCTAAATAATTATTGATATGCGTCACGCTTAATACATGGTCCTTGAGTAATAGTTTGAGCCATACCCGAATACCATCTTGGTTTAATTTTGGAATAGTGCTCACCATGCCGCGGACAGTCCGATCTATAACGTCTTGCTGGGTATCGCTATGAGTATGCACCGTAAGAAGTTCGTTTGGAATTTCAGAAATAAAGAGTGATGGAACAGTCGGCCTTCCGGTTGAACTATGTTTTGCGCGCGTGAGGAAAATGCTTTGCTTTGCCCGAGTAAGCGCAACATAAAATAGTCTGCGCTCATCTTCATTATTTTCCCCTGCAACAAGGTAATCATACTTTATAAATCCATGCGGAAGAGGTAGCTTGGCAGGGTCTGGATTATTTCCCCAGTGCTTGTTATTCATCCGAGAGATAACAACGTGTTCAAATTCCAGTCCCTTAGCTTTATGAGCAGTCATAAGATGAACAGCATTTTCAACGGTCTGCCATGCTTCCGTTTCCAAGGCAACGCCATGATCTTGAAGAATGCGGAGACGGCGCATAAATTCTCCCACCGTAAGTGCATGTTGAGCTTCATTGAGCTGCTTTGCTTCTTGCAACAGTCGCGTCATTTTTTGCAAGCAGGATACTTTATCATCTCGCTCCAATATAAACGAAAGCCATCCGGATTCTTCGAATACCTGATGCAAAAATTCCTGCAGAGTACTGTTTGCTGCGCTGTATTTCCACTGCGCCAGCTGATGTTGGAATTTTACAAATGCAGCAGCGTCGCTAACGCCGATCTGCCGTAGTTGAGCTTCTTCCCCTATTACCTGCAATAATGCTTCATGATGACTTCCAGCATAGGCAACAATTTTCAGTACATCTAAGGAGTTAAATTGCAACCAATCAAACTGAAGAAGCTCGGCCACTATATCTTCCCTGCGCATATCTGCAATGTATTCCAACAAGTGCAGCATTTGGCGAACGCAAATAGTATCAAAAATATTCTCTCCCGTTTCAAGCCGTACGGGGATACCTAAGCGCTGCATCATGTAAAATAATTCCGTTCCATCCCGATTATATCGAAAGAGCACTGCAATATCTCGAGGCTCGCTTCCCTTATCAATAAGATCTTGTACATGGGTTGCAATTGCATAATCTTCGGCATCTTCAGAATCAAATATATAATGTTCAAGATTTTGAGCAGTTCGTCCTGAAACAGGAAATAATGTTGTTTGCACACCGGGAATATATTTTGAAATAGATTCTTTATTGTGACCTATCACAGCATCTGCAGACTCGAGCACAGCGGGCTGGCTCCGATAATTTTCCTGCAACGAAACAATCGTAATATGCTGCTTATATTTCTCATAGAAATCCAACATATTATTTAAGGATGCGCCTTGAAACCGATAAATAGACTGCTTATCGTCTCCTACTACGAATATATTGGGCACTTCATCGAAACTTGTAAGCAATGCGACCACTTCGTTTTGCGCGCCGTTTGTATCTTGATACTCATCAACAAGAATATATTGGAATTGTTCCTGATATTCAGCAAGCAACTCATCGTTTTTTTTAAGCTCGGATACAACCATCATAATCATATCTTCATAATCGTATCTTCCCCGTGTGCGCAACGCGTCTTGATATCCCTCATACACAGTACACATATCAAGCTGCCGAGGTAATTGATTTTCAAGCTTTTCATACCATTTTTTTATAGCGTTCTTAAATGCAGTTCGCGCCCCGCTTTGGGACCGAGCATCTTCTGCGCTCAATGCATGCTCCGAATAATGCTGGTAGATGCGAACTGCCCCAGCAAGAAGCGATTGTGGCAATTCAGAAGATGTTGCAGCGGAAGTAAAATTATCAAAAAATTCTATACATGCAGCTTCTGTCCGATCCTTTGGCTTGAGCTGAAAAAACAGCTCTGCATGTTTCTTCGCTGCGGATACAAATAGTTGTATTTGCTTAAGTACGGTACGAAAATCCTGCGGACTGATATCTTCTTGCTTCAACTTCTTAATATTCCCTCCAATATCTTGTACATACATGTACGGATCGCCAAACGGTTTTAATTTACTCGTACCAGAAAGATCGTCGATCAACTCTCGTAATAGCTCAATATATTCAACATCTGCTAATTGGTTCCAGGAAGAAGATAACGCAAAGAGCTCCGGATGCTCTTTCATAATATCGTTGCAAAACGAATGAAAGGTATGAATCCGAACATAATAGGCAGGAGTTCCTATAATTGACACTAGCCTCGTTCGCATGGCTGTAACGCCAGACTCTGTAAATGTCAGACACAAAATATTCCATGGATCCATTTCTGTTTTCTGAAGAATATTCGCGATCCGCATCGCAAGAGTTTGCGTTTTTCCTGTCCCCGGACCGGCAAGGACCATCACTGGGCCTTCTATCGTATCAACTGCTCCTTGTTGTGCGCGGTTTAGCTCGGGCATATAAAAACAGTAGCACGCCAATACCGAAAATCGGAATGGTAAGAAACTGCCCGCGTGTAAGCCCGGCTATATATGGCCATTCCTGAGGACGAATGTACTCTAATAGGAATCTTTCAACGCTATACAATATAAGAAATGTTGAAATAGTAAATCCTTTTTTTGTACTGCAAAGCATTCTATAACAAATCATTGCAATCGCCATATCTCCAAGAGCTTCATAATACGGATAATTCCCAAATTCCTGGTTCACTATATTACCAACTCTTCCTAAAGCTAATCCAATAGCAGCAGGTACAGTAATAATGTCAAAGAGCGCAAGAGATGAAACAGTATTTTTTTTCATCCATATCCACACAGCAAGTGCGACCCCGATAAATCCGCCATGAGAACTCATGCCCCCATGCCAGATAGCAATAAGCTCTAAGGGATGCGAAAAAAAATAAGATGGTTCATAGAATAATACATATCCCAATCTTCCTCCAATCAAAACTCCCAATGCACCATATACAATCAGCATTGTCCATTGATCGCGATGCAGTTTTAGTCCTCTTGCCTTTCCAAGATGCGGTAATACTGCATACGCAATCCAAAATGCCACTGCATACATAATTCCATACCAATGAATGGCAACAGGTCCCCATGCAAATGCAATTGTTCTGAACGGGAAAAACTCTATCATGAATAAAATTATGCTCCCAACTGAATAGTTTGTCCGGGAGGAATAAGTTCTATACGATGCTTTGCGAATAGATGCACCACATTGATAATGATTTGCTGACGAGCCGTTTGGTACACATCAAAATCTCGATCTTGAATTACGTATACCAATTCAAACATAATTGCGCTTGTTCCCATCTGTACTAAATAGGAGCTTTTACAGTATGCATGCTCGACGCCCTCAACGCTTTGCGCTAAAAGCGCTGGTATTTTTTCAAGTATTTTTGAGTCAGTACCATACGGCACTGCTATACTTAACGATGCACGTCGTTCCTTCATTCGTTTTAAGTTGCTAATGCGAGCTGCGGCAATATCTTTATTCGGAATACTGATTTCTTCTCCTGATAACGCTCGAATCCTTGTGGTCTTAATACCGATCTTTTGAACCGTTCCGCTATTAGCACCTACAACAATATAATCTCCAATCACAAATGGGCTATCAAAAAAGATCGCAAGCGAGCTAAAAAGATCCCCTAAAATATTCTGAGCAGCAAGCGCAATAGCAATACCGCCAATTCCTACGCCTGCAATTAATGAGTTAACATTTATTCCGAGGTTTGAAAGAATAAACAATAGCGCAGTAAGCCATAATCCTATTTTTATAAGCCCCGAAAGAATTCCTGATACCATTGCACTTTGCGCCTTTCCTCCTGATCGAATCTTTTCTGACAAAAAGAAATCAATACCTATTTGACACGCAATAATACCTTGCACCACAAGCCATACTATAAAAAGGCGATTAATAATAATACGAAACAGTGGATCAAGTGTAAGATATTGCGTTGCAAATACAAATGATGCAAACCAATAAAAAGGCGGATGTATGGTACCGATCATCGCAATAACAGCATCATCAAGAACTGTTTTCGATTTCCCGGCGATTCGGTTCATGTACATAACCATCCCCCGCTGGATAATTATGATCCCCAACACCGTAATAGAAAATATTAGAAGAGCTATCGCATACTGCAGCAGTGTATTCCCCCAGTACGTTTCTATAGCCATACAACAAGTATATGATACGATCGATATATGGACAATGTACCGCTTTGCGTAGACCTTGACGGAACCCTAGTGCGAACAAACACGCTGCTCGAAACAGCGCTTGGAGCATTGAAAAAAAATCCATTATTTATATTTTCTATTGTTCGTGCCCTTTTTATAAGCAAAGCACAAGTGAAGCATCGTATCGGACAGCAATTTTCTATTTTAGAATCACCATTACCATATAATGAAGAATTCCTTGCATGGATTAAAAAGCAGCATGAAGCAGGTAGGCGTCTTATTCTTGCAACAGCAAGCGACAAAGCTATTGCTGTTCAAATTGCAAAAGAACTTGGCATATTTGATGACGTTATTGCAAGCACCCCGCAATTATCCATTACAGCTAATGGAAAATATGCCGTGCTATGCCAGTTATTCGGAACAAATGGATTCTCCTATGCAGGCAATTCGAAATCAGACCTTGCAGTTTGGAATTGCGCCAAAAGCGCAATTGTCGTTGACGCTCCATATCGCATTTCATCTCGTATTCGAAAAAATATCCCAGTAGAAAAAGTATTTACAACGCAAAAAAATTCCACCATCCGGGTATTTGCAAAAACAATGAGAATTCACCAGTGGGTAAAAAATGTACTTTTGTTCGTGCCTCCTCTTGCTGCTCATGAAATCGCACAACCACTTGTGGCGTTCCATGCGCTCTTCGGATTTATTTCGTTTAGCTTACTAGCTTCTGCGGTCTATATGTTTAATGATATCGCCGACATAGGTACAGATAGAATGCACAGTACAAAAAAATATCGGCCAATTGCATCGGGGCAAATAAGCCTCAAGCAATCGATTGCATTAGGAAGCATATGCGTCTTCGCAAGTATTGTATTATCTCTCTTATTCCTTCCTGCATCATTTCTTGGCATACTAGCAATTTATCTTGCAATTAATATTTGCTATTCTTTATTTGCAAAAAAAATCGCCTATCTGGACATTCTTATTTTGGCAGGATTATATGTATTGCGAATTTTTGCTGGAAGCTTTGCAACAGGAATCAGTACTTCAAAATGGCTCTTTATATGGACATTATTTTTCTTTTTAAGCCTTGCAATTGTAAAACGAGTCATTGAATTACTTCGGTTAAACGACACACTTAAAAAAGCACATGGTCGTGGATATCACAAAAACGATCTTGAGATATTAAAATATACTGGAATTGCTTCAGCAACTGCGTCAATTATTATTCTTGCGATGTATATACGAAGCAGCTCTATTTTTGTTTTATATGCTAACCCTCTTTTACTATGGATCGTAGTTGTTCTCGTTGCGGCATGGTTGGCGCGTATTTGGACGCTGGCGCTGCAGCAAAAACTTCCCGATGATCCGGTATTATTCGCCGCTAAAGACCCTGTAAGCTATGCAGCAGTACTCGCTGTTATTGCGACAATGCTGCTTGCTTCTTAGCAATAACCGACCGATATAATTCTTCATACAACGTAATTGTCCTAGCAATAGCATGTGGTTCAATAATCTTCCTGCTTGCCAATCCGAATGCAATGCGTTCAGTAGGATTGGATGCTATCCGTTTCATTGCCTGGGTCATTGATTGAATATCGTCAGGAGAAAGAAGAATGCCATTTTCTTCATGATGAATTAAGTCTGGTAGCGCCGCAGCATCAACTCCGATAACAGGCAATCCGCTAGACATTGCTTCCATCGTAGCGATGCTTTGCAGTTCCGCGGTGCTTGCAATAATGAAACAATCAGCTGCTTGATAGAGCATTGGCAAATCATCATCTGCAACATATCCTAAAAAGAATATATCTTGGTCAACGCCTAGTTCTCGCGCCAAAGCTTTGAGATGCTCAAGCAATACTCCCTTCCCACCAAGCACTAAGCACATCGGCACATCTTTTCGAGCTTGCGCAAAGGCTCGAATAATATGATCAACATGCTTTTCTTCATCTAGGCGTCCAACAAATAAAAATCTGGGCACATCCGGTAAATTCCATTTTTTTCCAGCGGCTATCCTATCCCCTGACTTAAAGCGTTCTAAATCAATTCCGCACGAGATGGGCAAAATTTCTTTTTCGAATCCTGCTTCTTTGAGCAATTTTGCCGCAATCTTTGTTGGCGTTGTAACTGCGTCCATCCGAGAGAATGCTCGACAGCATTGTTTCCAGGTCCATTCTTTTGCTAACTCTTCCCACTGTTCAGGCAAATGTAAATAGTGAGTAAGATTATCAGGCATGAAGTGATTCGTTCCAACAATAGGAATATTCTTCGCCTCTACAGAATCCATCGCCGCAGCAGAAATTGGAAAGTGGCCTTGTACATGAATAACGTCGGGTTTTTCTTCATGCAAAATTTGATCAATCCTCCACTGAATAACTTTTGGAATACATGCACGGAATCCCATTGCAGGAATAAGAGGGATAGAACCTATACCGTAAATAGTCGCTCCATCTCGCTCATACGTTTCATCCCAAAATCCGCGTGATGGCGCAATAATAGTTGCCGTATGCCCACGCGCAATAAGCCCCTTTACGAGTCGTTGAGTAAAAATCGAATTTCCGTTTACATGCGGAAAATAGGTATCAGTTGCGACGAGGATATACACGGGCAAATAGTACAATAAAACCAATAATAAGGACAATAAGGACGCTGCCAAATGCAATATAATCTAAGCCAGTGCGCAACGCACCGATCCAACTCCCGAAAAAATACCCTACTATAAGTAACAATATCGTCTTTACTACCGTTGCTAGCGCGTTATATCCGATAAATTCAACAAGAGACAATCGAACCACGCCAGCAGCAACAAGAACAATGACTCCAGCTCCGTGCAAAAACTTTCCAATAGTAAGCGTGTGAAAACTATATTTTTTAAAATTTTCCTCTAGTTTTAAAATCCGCTCCTTTGTAACTCTAAAAATAGTAGTTAACGTAACCTCTCCCCCGAATCTACCGATTGCATAGTAAATCATATCTGCAAAAATATCTGCAAGCAGTAAGATAATCACCGATGGAACAAAAGAAAATGTTCCAGTAGAAATAAGAAAACCAACAATAAGTGCAATGTAAGGGCCTCCTATCACTGCAGCCGGAAACATAATCAAGTATCCATACTGAGTCAGTAATCCAATAATTGTATCAAGACCTGTCATAGGTCGACCGAGTCACTAAATCGCTTTCTCAATTGCCTGTTGAAACGCCTGATAGGGTTGTGCCCCAATAATAGGCGTCTCTTTCCCATCTTTTGCTATGAGAATGAAAAACGGTGTACCAATCGGATTTCCAGTTGCGTCCATAGCCTGATTGAGCGAAGTAAACTCGGCATTATCAGCATCCGTGATTGCTTTGTATGTTGAATTTTTTACACATTCATTGAATGCAGAAATATCTGCAACACCAGCTTGTTGGGCATATTTTGGCAAATCCGCAAGATTCAACCCATCATTAGAAGGCGTATTAGCAAAGATGGTGTCTACAAATTCAGAGAACTTTCCTTGAGCATTAGCACATTCAGCAGCATTCGCTTCAGCAGGCCCTTGCTGATGCACAAATGCATGGCGATATACTACGCGAATTTTACCAGAATAATCTTGCAATAATTTCGTAATAGTCGGATGGGCAAGTTTGCAATACGGACATTCTAAATCCGAATATTCTACTAAAGTCACCGGCGCGTTTTTGTCACCCAGCACATGATCGGAATCAGATACGGCGCGAATATCAAAATGAGTAGGCACAGGGCCTGGTGTTGCTGCCTGTTGCTGCTGCGCAACTTGAGCATTTGTGGCACTTGCAGACGACGCTGACGGACCAACTTTACTAAAATATACTGCTCCTGCAATTAACGCTCCCGCAATCACAATTGCTGCAGGGATTGACATCGCCTGTTTTATTTCTGGCATGCAGTCAATGCTATGCTATCCCCAGTAATTGCGCAAGGCGAGGCTGATTAAATCCAATAACAATATCTCCATCAATATCAATCACTGGAACTCCCATTTGTTTGGACTTTTCTAACATCTCATTTCGCGCCGCAGGATCAGACGCAACATCTTTTTCTGTATACGCAACATTGTTTTGTGAAAAATAATCTTTTGTAGCTCTGCACCAGCCGCATGAAGGAGTTGAGTAAATTGTAACGTTTTTCATAATTGTTCTCTTTAATAGTAACTTTGCCATTATACCAAAATTATTCTTTTCTCGCTATACTCTTTGGTATGGTTATCGCATTTGATATCGGCGGAACGAATACGAGGATTGCATACTCGAAAGAGGGGGAGACGCTAAGTGAGCCTGTTATATACCCTACTCCTGAGAATTTTGAAGATGGAATACGGCAATTTGTTACAACTGTAAAAAAACTGACAAATGGCCAGCAAATAACTGCTATTGCAGGAGGAATTCCAGGACCTATGGACGTTGAAAAAACCATGCTTCTCAAAGCGCCGAATTTAAAAGGCTGGAATAATAAGCCACTTAAAACAATAGTAGAAAAAGAACTAGGTGCGCCGGTATATTTAGAAAACGACACTGCAATGTGGGGAATCGGGGAAGCGACACAAGGCGCTGGGAAGGGATTTGAAATTATGGTCTATATAACAGTGAGCACAGGGGTAGGCGGAACAAGAATTGTAGATGGCAACATAGATAAAAGCGCTCAAGGGTTTGAACCGGGCCACCAAATTATCTCTCCCGATGGGCCAGAATGTGGATGCGGAGGAAAAGGACACTTAGAAGCCTACATCTCAGGAAGCGCAATGCAAAAACGAACCGGAATGTCCCCAAAAGATGTACACGACCCTCACATTTGGGATAAAGAAGCAAAGTATTTAGCAATCGGTTTATTAAATACTGCAGTTTTTTGGTCTCCGCACTGTATTGTGCTAGGCGGATCTATGATGAAAAACATATCAATAGATGCAGTATGCAACTATATGGGATCTTACAACCATATTCTCCCTACTCTACCGCTTATTAAGAAATCATCATTAAACGATATGGGCGGACTTATTGGGTCATTATCCGTCGCATGGTACAATTCGCTTCATGGATCTGTCGATCGTCGTACCGGCCTTCAAACAAGCACAAACAATCTGTAGTGATCTTACAGCACTCACAACTTTTTTGGACACAGCGCATATTTCGCATGAAATTATTGTGGTCATAGATGGAGATATTGATAGCACCAGTAATCAAATTGCCCGAGATACACAATTATCCAATATTCGAGTCATTACGTTAGAAGAAAACCATGGCAAAGGGTATGCGCTTAGGACAGGGCTTCTAGAAGCAAGTGGGACTATTATCGGATTTATTGATGCTGGTGGAGATATTGAATATACGTGCCTAACAATTATGCTCGACCTTATGAAGTTTTCCGGAGCCGACATTATTATAGGATCAAAACGTCATCCTTTATCTCAAGTAGAGTATCCATTAATCCGGCATATATACAGTTTCGGATATCAGCTTTTAAATCGAATGTTATTTCACCTAAATGTTCGAGACACCCAAGTGGGAGTGAAGCTTTTTAAAAAAGAAGTCCTTATGACTATTTTGCCTTACGTTCAAATTGATCGGTTCGCGTTTGATTTGGAGCTTCTCGTACATGCAAAGGCATTTGGATATGCACATATTATCGAATCTCCTGTGCGCATTACCCATAGATTCAATAGCACTATACACCCCTTGATTATTTGGGAAACCCTGTACGATACGATGGGCTTATTTTTTCGAACCTTTCGAAAAAGAAATAAGACACAACTTTCTTCTGGTATTTCTGTATCATTTATTTCTTCACCAACGAACGCAGAACAATCCAAAGAATATAGCAAGCGATAGCTTCTATGAAAATCTTTCCCTTCTTTGGTGTCGCCCTAGTGATTACATTGCCATGGCTTATTCATCCTGGATATTTGTTTTTCTTAGATTGGAGCTTTACGCCGCTATTCGGAATAGATATGGGATTTGTGCAAAAATTGATCATCTTTTGTACGCTCATTCTTGTAGGAATATCTACTTCAACTCTTATAGCATTCCTTCTATGCTCAACCATTCCATTGCGAATACGCACTATCATTGCCACTACATGTGGGATAATTGCTATGACAAATCCATTTGTGTTCAACCGACTACACATGGGGCATGTTAATCTATTGCTCGGGTATGCACTAAGTCCGCTTGTACTTTTCTTTGTATATCGTTTCTTTTCGTACCCTTCTAAAAAGAATGCAATTATTGCAAGCGTCATAGCATCTATCACAATTATTTGCAGCGTCCATTACGTCATATTGCTTCCAATCCTCATAGCAATATGTATGTGGGACAGGAATTATTCATTAAAAGTACAACCAACGCTGTATACGTGGCTCATTGCACCATATAGCGCAGTGCTCATAGGGATAGTATTGCTTGGAATAAACATGCATCCAATTCCAGTATTTAATTCGCAAGACCTTATTGCCTTCGCACCTCAACCTCAATGCACTTCCAGTACTTTCATAGATACTGTTTTTCTTGTAGCTCAATGGAGAAATCCTCATGCAGTTCCTCTCCCATGCACGTTTTTACCACTATTTTTAATATTCAATATAGCCATATTATTACTTCTTTTCATTGGCGGATGGAAGCATAAGAAATTAGCAATAGGCGCAATGCTATGTATCATGTTAGCGGACATTCCACTTATTACAGCCATGCGTGATAGCGCAAAATATATTGCAGACCTGGCAATTATTGAAATTATTCTTCTCGGATATGCCGTTGCTTATATATACAACAAAACTAAAAACGCTACTCTACCTTGGGTCGTATTAGTACTTGTCATAGTTAATGGCTTTCCTATGTATTGGGGATTATCACATACGAGTACTCCAGCATCATATCCCTCTAGCTGGTACGAATGGAACAAGCAACTCGCTACGCTTCACGAAAAACCTCAGGTTCTTTTTCTACCTTGGCATTTATATATGCCATTTGATTTTACGAATCAAGAAACAATCGCTAATCCCGCAAACATATTTTTTACAAATGCAACCATTATCCGAGGAGATAACCTGGAAATGCGGCAAGGAACTGTTTCAATATACTCTGAATCAACAAGCAATCTTTCCCGAGAAGTAGAAGATGCATTATCTGGTATCCATGATTTAGATTTTGCAGATCGATTATCACTACTGCTCACAAAAGAGAACATAAAGTACGTTGCACTAGCAAGCGGATCCCCAGAAGAAGCAATGTATCGTGAAACTTTTAATAAAATTCCCTCTCTTTCAATTTCATATACCGCCGCGGGGCTCACAGTCTGGAAATTTGGAGAATAGAGTGTTTTAGCACACACTAGGAAGGATGAAAAATACGCGCAAAAAACGCATTTTATTTTTAAGCTGGAAAGATATTAATCATCCGGGTGCAGGCGGAGCGGAGCTGCTTACTGATACGCTAGCGACCCATATGGCTCAACATTACGAAGTAGAATATTTTACCTCTTCATACCCGGGCGCTCTGCCAGTCGAACAGGTTCATGGATATACCATCATTCGAAAAGGAAATATATATACTACGTATCTACATGCGTTTCTATGGTGGCACTGGAACAGAATGTATCATAAAAAATATAGCTGCATTATTGATCAGGTACACGGAATTCCTTTTTTTTCTCTGTTGTATATATTTCATCCCCCTATTAATACCTTAGTAATGGAAATTGCGGGAGAGTTGTGGCAGAAGAACTACCCTAATAGCATTGGGATAGTAGGGAAAATTCTTGAGCGTATATGGCTGGCATTGTATCGCTCCTCAGTCATAACAACAATTTCTGAATCTACGAAGAACGAACTTCTTGCCCGCCATATTCCAGCACGTCATATTTATATGATCCCTATGTTTTCACCAATGCAATGCAATGCAATTCCTATAAAAGCTACCTCCCCCACTCTTCTCATGGTAGGACGCATTGCGCCAGTAAAAAGAATCGAAGATGCAATTGAGGCATACAAGATAGCACACAAAAGCATACCTTCGCTTCAATTCGTAATTATAGGACGGACAGAATCTATGTATGCAAAATACACGTCGTATCTTTTGCAAAA
>DATIIA010000083.1:0-12104 GCA_035480115.1 Candidatus Anderseniibacteriota bacterium
TCTGTGCGGGAATATATACAAATAAATAATCCATATATTCTTTTTGTGGGCGTATGGATGAGTCATAAAAACATATTTCGTCTTATCGATTCATATAAAAAAGTGCTTGAACACTATCCAGATTTGAAATTAGTAATTACGGGCAAATATCAAACTGGCTATAGCGACTTAGAAAGCTATATAGGAGAAAACAATCTTGATGGACATGTGATATTCCCGGGATTTGTTCCTGACAATCTGTTGCCAGCCCTGTACGCCGAAGCAAAACTTATGGCGTTTCCCAGTCTATATGAAGGATATGGTCTTCCGCCATTAGAGGCGCAAGCTTGCGGTACTCCCGTTGTTGCATCGAATGTGTCGAGTATGCCAGAGCTTTTGAAAGATACGGCAGAATATGTAAATCCTGAAGCTGTTGAGGATATTTCGAGAGGTATATTAGCTATTTTAGAAGATTCTGAATACGAAGAGCAATTACGGGAAAGAGGCTTGAAAAATGCTGCTCTTTTTAGAGTAGAAGACACTGCTAAAGCTCATATACGAGCATACGAGAACGCGCTACAATAAGAGCGTGTACGATATCCTTCCTCCAGCTAATCCGCCGGATCCTTTTCGGTTTAATTACAAACCGAAAGTGCATGCGCGGCCAGAAAAAGGGAAATGGCATCATACAACCGGAGGACGCCATTTTGATATAGTTGCGAAAAATAGAGAAAAAGATAAGGATGTGACACGGAATGTGGGCGTATTTGGGAATATGCCGATTACGGAACGGGATATTGATTATAAATTTCCAGTCGAAAACCAGCAAAGCGCGCCGAGCCTTGTTAAAGCTTCATTAAATCGTGGCGTATTGCATTCGCCTCCTGCTCGACTTTCTATTCCGAATATCGCAAGAAGAACCCCCGGCCTTATTGTTTTATTGTTTGGATTTGCGTGTATTTCGTTTGCGCTTTGGAATCTGCAAGCTGCAGGACGAGGCACGCACGCACTTGCATCTATAAAAATTCGAGTGGCACAAGCCGTCGCTGATATGGCGCAAGCAGGTTCTGCGCTTGCAGATACAAATGGATCTAGCAAAATGGCATTTGCATCTGCTGGGTTAGAATTTGCATCAGCGCAGCAAGAAATGGATGCTGCTCTTGCAAGCAATAAACATATGTTGGAATTACTCGATGTGACTGGCACTGTTCGCTCTGGGTCAACAATGCTTACCGCAGGTCAGTATATTTCATCTGCTGGAGAACATGTTGCAAGTGCGGTTCATTTTTTTACTGCAGTGAACCCCAATCAATCTTTAACTGATGCAATGCAATTGGCTCAGCCAGAATTAAGCAATGCTGAACAGGATTTACAGCAAGCAAATGAAAAACTCGCCGGCGTTTCCACTCTATTGTTGCCAAAAGATGTAGCATCTCAAATTGATACGTTAAAGGGCGGCATTCCAAAACTGATCGGCATTATTCATCATCTAAATTCCGAAAGCGGAACTCTTCTTACGGTGTTAGGAGCAGATCGTGATCGACAGTATTTACTTCTATTTGCAAATAATGACGAGCTTCGCCCTGTCGGCGGTTTTATCGGTAGTACAGCAGTTGTAAATGTATCGAAAGGAAAAGTAGAAGCTATGGATGTTCAAAGTGTGTATGATCGAGATGGTCAGTTACAGGTCGCAATTGCGCCGCCTGACCCTTTACTGCCAATTACTAATCGATGGTATTTGCGAGATTCTAATTGGTTTGTTGATTATAGAGCAGATGCTCATAAGGCCGCCGAGTTTTTAGAAAAAGAAAATGGGCCAACAGTTGATGGTGTTATTTTGTTGACTCCCGATGTCATAAAAAATCTTCTTACTGTAACTGGCCCAATCCATGTGCCCGGCTATGACGTTGACGTTACTGCAGATAATTTTGTAACAGTTACTCAAGGCGAGGTTACGTATAATTACGATCATACACTCAATAAGCCTAAACAATTTCTAGCTGATTTAACGCCAATATTATTATCAAAATTATTTTCAGAAACAGGCGATGCGAAGCCAGCCAAGCGTCTCGCGACTTTGGAAGCTGTGACAAATTCGCTCGCGGATAAAGATATTTTACTGTATTTCAAAAATGATGCAGCTCAAAAAGAAATTGAAAATCTTGGGTGGGCTGGCGCAATTCCTACGGATACGAAAGGATTTTTAATGGTTGATAATGCAAATATTGGCGGTCATAAGAGCGATCAATTTATAACTCAAGAAATTGATACCCGAAATACCGTACTTGAAAATGGCGATGTTGATGTCGTTACGACGATTAGAAGAACTCATCATGGACCTGATGAAAAAATCGACTATCCATATCCTCCAGGAGAAGATCCATCTCAAAAAGATAATGTAATATATCAACGGGTGCTTGTTCCTAAAAATGCTGTGTTAATTGACGCTCAAGGGTTTACTCCAGAATCTCAAGTGCCGCATCCTGAAACTGAAACTATACAGTTGCCTTTACAGGCAGATGCTGATGTAGCTGCCTGGCAGCAGACTCAACACAAGAGTATTGATAATACCGTCATAGGAAGTGAATCTGGGTATACTACCTTTGCAAATTGGCTGGTAACAAAACCTGGCCAAACATCTGTAGTGCTGTATCACTACAGAATTCCGCATGCAGCAGCAATGTCAACATTTTTGCGCCCTGCATCCTCCTATTCCGTCGCGGTAATAAAGCAGCCTGGCCAACAACGGACAACGATAAGCGCTTCAATATCATTTCCAAAGAATGTTCGTATTACAGAAAGCGTTCCTCATGAAGGCATAACTCTTGATTCAAACTCGTCCATCATTTACCGTGGAGATGGAGCGCGCGACATTGTTGTTGGCGCAGTTATTCAGAAATAAAATGTATGACCAACCATCGCAACAACGATAGTAATGGAATGATCGTGTCAGCTGCTCTTTTATTGGGCATCTCTTCGCTATTGAGTAGGTTAGTTGGGCTGTTACGGGATCGTGTTTTTACCTCAATGTTTGGTGCAGGAAATACTTTTGATTCATTTGTTGTTGCTTTCCGAATACCTGATCTCATTTTTAATCTAGTTGTTATTGGTGCTCTTTCGGCTGCATTTATTCCACTTTTCACTCAAAAAATGGTGAATGGTAAGAAAGGTGAAGAAGAAGCCCATCGATTCGCGCTCTCTATATTACATTTAATGGGCATAGGAATTGGAATTTTTAGTATATGTTTTGCATTCTTTGCTCCTCAGATAATTTCTCTTATCGCTCCTGGTTTCAGTGGGGATAAACTTGCTACGACAGTAATGCTTTCGCGTATTATGGCATTGCAGCCTATTTTGCTTTGTATAAGCTTTGTCTTTTCTGGAATACTCAATTCGTACAAGCGTTTTTTTGCATATGCGCTTGCTCCTATTTTGTATAATGTTGGTATTATTGCCGGCGCGATATTCTTTGTTCCCGTGATAGGTGTCGCTGGTCTCGGGTGGGGTGTAGTGCTAGGAGCGCTTCTACATGCAGGCATACAATTTCCGAGTGTTCTTCGGGTAGGATTTCGCTGGAAGCCGGTACTAATCTCTTCGTCAAAAGATCTGTTGAATATATGGAGAATGATGCTGCCGCGAGTATTTGGGTTGGCAGCTCAACAAGCAAACTTATTTATTGTAACTATTATTGGGTCGGGGCTTGCCGCGGGAAGTATTGCGGCGTTTAACTTAGCGAATAACGTACAATATATTCCCATTGGAATTTTTGGTATTGCATTCGCGCAAGCAGCTTTTCCGACCCTTTCAGAACAATTTGCAAAAAAACAACGAGCGCAATTCCGACATACGATTACAAAATCATTTCGATATATTATGTTTCTTGTTGTTCCCGTTTCTGCATTATTTTATTTACTTCGTACGCAGATTATTCGTGTATTGTTTGGCCACGGAGCATTTAGTTGGAGCGACACTACCGTTACGTATGAGACATTCGGATTTTTAGTCATAAGTATTTTTGCTCAAGCAACTATTCCTCTCTTAACTCGCGCATTTTATGCGCAACACAATACGAAAATGCCAGTTATTATTTCAATTGGAAGTATTGCCTTCAATACCGTCTTAGCGTTTCTTTTTTCGCATGCGTATCAAGTACAGGGGCTTGCTCTAGCGTTTTCACTATCCACAATTGTTCAATTGGCTGTTTTGCTTGGCATTCTCCATGTACAGCTCGATGGATTCGATGATCGAAAAGTGATTGTCAGTATTAGCAAAATGGTTATTGCTACGGTTATCGCTGCTGTTACAACCCAATTGTTAAAGACTCCTATTGCTGCAGTTGTTGATATGGAACGGTTGTGGGGGATTTTAACTCAACTGATTGGGTCTTTTGCTGGAGGAATTATTATGTACATTTTTGTTTGCATGATTTTGCGCAGCGAAGAGTTAGAAATCATTAAGCGATATATCCCGAAGCGGCTGCATCTGCCAAGCGGTACAGATACGCCACGATTCTCTGGATTAATTGACTAAATAAAAAGCCGACAGTTGTTGTCCTGTCGGCTGCAGCTGCTGCACTGGTTTTTTTATAATAGATGTTTATTGAGAATCAGGTCCTCAGTTGCCGGCTCCCATTGAGCGTCGGATACACGCATGGAGCTAATCAGCAGAATCTCGCAAGGATCAACGGAGTAATTAATTAGTGCATGTGGTATTCCACTAGGAATTACTACCTCATGCCGTTTGATGTATCGGAGATTGTAACGTTTCGTTTCTCCTTTCTCACACGTGAGAATTTCCACTGATCCGCTTTGCAGTTGGTAGAATTTCTCCTTTTGTGTATTGAGATGAAATGGGACAATGCACTCTCGAGGTAATGTTATAAGGCAAACAGACATCTGTTTCGACATAGGCGATGCTTTTGAATCCTGTTGGTACATTGGCAGGATACAGCCATTTTCTTCAGAAGGTTGTATAAATTTGTAGTGATCCAGATTTACCTCCCAAAGATGATCCATGATGCTGGGGATCTGAATTAGGTCCTGCATAATCTCTTGAGTCATTCTAACCTCGCTATGTGTGTCTGGGGTGAAAAGAACTAACGTGCAACTCGGAATACTGTAGGTTTTATTACATAGAGTGTCAACTTGAAGCAAATACGAAACCGTGTTATTTTGGATAAATTGTATGCAAATACGCAATTTTTGTATTATCGCACATATTGATCATGGAAAGAGCACGTTGGCAGACCGCATGCTCGAATTGACGCACACGGTTGAAATGCGCAACATGCAGGCGCAGTTATTAGATTCGATGGAATTAGAACGGGAAAAGGGGATTACTATTAAGCTGCAGCCCGTTCGAATGGAATATAAAGATTATATTCTAAATCTAATAGACACTCCTGGGCATGTTGATTTTCAGTATGAAGTTTCTCGAAGCTTGAAAGCGGTTGAGGGTGCAATTTTATTAGTTGATGCTACGCAAGGCGTGCAAGCGCAAACCGTATCAAATGTTTATTTTGCACTAGAGCAAAACTTGGAAATCATTCCCGTTATTAACAAAATCGATTTGCCTGCAGCAGACATAGAAGGTGTTACAAAAGAAATTGTTAATTTATTGGGCGTAGATGAAAAAGATATTTTGCATATTTCCGCAAAAACGGGAAAAGGCGTCACTGAGTTACTTGATCGTGTGTGCGAAAAAGTGCCAGCTGCGAAGACGCTTACCCCCTCCAACTCCCCCTTGGAAAGGGGGAGAGACGAATCGCTTCGTGCTCTCATTTTTGATTCCGTATACGATGATTACAAAGGCGTTGTAGCATATGTCCGGGTGATGGAAGGCCAAATTAAGCAAGGTGACTCCATTACGTTTTTAGGAACCGATGTAGATGACCGTGTAGTTGAAGTTGGTGCATTTAAGCCGCAATTTACGCCGATGCCCTCGCTATCTGCAGGAGAGATTGGATACATTGCAACGGGGTTAAAAGATATTCGCCAAGCTCGGGTAGGAGACACAATGACAAAAACAGAACAAAAACATTTAGTGAAGCCTCTGCCCGGATATGCAATTCCGCAACCAAAAGTATTTGCCGGCTTGTATCCTGTAGACGGGAGTCAATTTCATGTATTGCGAGAAGCAATGTCTAAATTGCAATTAAATGATGCCAGTATTTCTGTTCATATGGAGCGCAGCCATGCCTTAGGCCAAGGATTCCGATGCGGATTTTTAGGGATGTTGCATTTGGAAATTATTCAGGAACGATTACGTCGAGAATTTGGATTGCAGATGGTAGTAACCACTCCAAGCGTGTTATATCATGTGAAGTTAACAAGTGGTGAGTCTGTAGATGTGCATACACCCGATGCGTTTCCGGATCCAAGCCACGTAGAAAGTACTGAAGAGCAATGGAGCAGTGCGGATATTTTATTGCCAGCAAAATATTTAGGAGCAGTATTTGAAGTTATGCAGCAACATGAAGGTAATTTACTTGGTCAGGAATATTTGGGGACAGATCGCATGCTTTTAAAATACCAATTACCTTTACGGGAACTTGTAGTCGATTTATATGACCAACTAAAGTCGGTAACATCTGGATATGGATCATTAAGTTATGAGGTATTAGATTGGCGCCCTGCCGATGTTGTAAAGTTGTCTATTTTGTTAAATCATGAACCTGCAGAAGCGTTGTCTGTGATTATTCCTCGCCATAAAGCAGAAGCTATTGGCCGTAGTATGGTGGCTAAGCTTAAAGATTTAGTGCCGCAGCAGTTATTTGCAGTTCCTATCCAAGCTGCTGTTGGAGGTAAATTCGTTGCTCGCGAGACGGTTAATGCATTGCGAAAAGATGTAACTGCTAAGTTGTACGGCGGAGACGTAACTCGAAAAAGAAAGCTATTAGATAAACAAAAGAAAGGTAAGAAAAAGCTTTCGACTACAGGCTCTATCGATTTGCCTCCAGAAGCATATATTCAGATATTAAAACGGTAGGTATTGACAGAATTTATAAAATAGACTATCTTGATTTGCATTCAGTGATCGATTGAACACTTACATCGGAGATATTTGTATGTTGCGATTTGTCGAGGGTCTGGATGGTAATTCATTACGAGAGGAACTGGCACCAGAAGGACTTTATAACTGGGATTTATATCGATTGGGAGTTGATCCAGCTTCTACTAATTGTCTATGGGTCCTGGTTTGGAAATTTGGCCATCGGGCTGACGCGAAAATTATTCAGAGATTCAAATCTGGATTCGAGAATGCTCTACTTCTCATGTCTGAGCATCATGTGCATACTCTTACCTTCACATCTTCCAGCGATACACATGTGAGAACAATCAACGCTAAAATTAAAGAGATAATTGGCGAACGTCTCACTTAATAAAAGATTTCTTTTGCAGCCTTGACGTAACGTCGAGGCTGTTCTTTTTATATATATTCTATATACTCTCAATTATGGAACAAGATGCTTTGGAGCCAATAAAGGAAGAAGAGCCAATTCTATCCCCTGAAGATGCGCGGAAATGGATAGACGATTTGTTGGTTGAACAACAAGCAGAATAGCGATACGCTGTAGAGATTATGCCATTTGAATTTATCGCAACCACGTTAGATGGTGTCATGATTGTTCAGCCAAAAACATTCCCAGACGATAGGGGTGAATTTGCGGAATTATATAAATATTCCGAATTTAAGGATGCTGGAATTGAAAAACCATTTTTGCAGACTAATTTTTCTAGAAGTAAAAAAAATGTACTTCGAGGGTTGCACTACCAAATAGAACCCGCAGCTCAAGGAAAGCTTGTGCAAGCAGTTGCAGGTGCTATATTTGATGTCGCAGTTGATATTCGGAAGGATTCCTCGACATTCGGAAAGTGGATTGGAGTAACCCTTACTGCTGAACGAAAGAATATGCTTTTTATTCCAGAAGGATTCGCCCATGGCTTCTTTGTGCTAGAAGATGATAGCCAAGTAGTTTACAACTGCACCAGTAACGAATATTCGCCGGAACATGAGCGTGGATTATTGTGGAATGATCCTACAGTTAATATTTCTTGGCCAATAGGTGATCCTATTTTGAATACGCGCGATGGTCAATTTCCGACATTGGATTCCATCTAGTTTTTCTTCTTTTGTTCGTGGTATAATTGCTCCATGAGAGTTGTCATTATCGGTGCGAAGGGCATGCTCGGTACTATGCTGGCTTCTGTATTTGCAGATGTGAATCCGACTCTCCTTGATAAAGAAGAAATTGATATTACGAGCCCACAAAGCGTTCGGGATGTGCTGATGCCTATCCAACCAGAAGTTATTATTAATGCTGCTGCATATACAAATGTTGATGCTGCAGAAGATCATAAAGAAGATGCATTTTTAGTAAATGAAACGGGAGTAAAAAATTTAGGAGAAATTGCAAATATGCTCGAAGCAATCGTTGTGCATTTTAGTACTGATTATGTATTCCCGGGTACGCAATCTGAAGGATATAGCGAATCTGACTCGCCAGGTCCTGCAGTAAACATATATGGTCAATCTAAATTAGCAGGGGAACGAGCATTAAAAGAGAGTGGATGCAATTTTTATTTAGTTCGTACCGCGTGGCTATATGGCCCAAATGGAAAAAACTTTGTTGATACCATGATTGAGATTGCAAAAAAGAATAAGAATCTTAGTGTCGTAAACGATCAATTCGGAAGCCCTACATTTACAAAAGACGTAGCGCAGTTTGTTCGAACATTATTAGAAGAACAGTTACCATTTGGTATTTATCATGGGGTAAATTCTGGAAGTGCATCATGGTTCGAATTTGCCGAAATGATTTTTACGCTTATTCCTGGAATGAAAGTTGATGTGAAGCCGGTATCATCAAGCGAATTTCCTCGTCCTGCAAAACGCCCACCATATAGTATTCTACGTAATACTAAAGGTCCAGAATTTCGAGATTGGAAAGATGCGTTGAGAGAGTATTTAACAAGATAAACCGTTCTTGAAATCGACGGGTAAAGAGAAGATACTTATTACTATGATCTACAAACAATTATTCGAAAGTCATACGAAAGAATTGCGTGATTTATTAGATAATTTAGAAAAATTTCATGAGCAAACGTCGCTTGCTGCAGAGCATTTGCATGAGTCGTTTTCGAAAGGCGGTAGGGCTTTTGTTGCTGGAAACGGAGGAAGTGCGTCTGAAGCGCAGCATTTAGCGGAGGAATTTATCGGGCGATATCGTACAAATAGAATTCCGTATCCCATGATCTCTCTTACCGCGGACAGCAATGCCATTACGTGTATTGCAAATGATTTTGGATTTTCTGAAATATATTCACGGCAAATTGAGGCATTGGGGCAAGAAGGCGATGTGTTTATTGGGCTTTCAACGTCTGGGAATTCTGAAAATATTTTGAAAGCCGCAGAATCTGCACGCGTAAATGGCATGACAGTTATCGCACTAACAGGAACGGCAGGAAAATTCCGGGAGATGGCCGATATAGCAATTGAAGCGCCAGCCCCAAAGATTGGTGATGAAAAATTTGCTACCGAGCGCATGCAGGAATTGCATTTGCACGCAATTCATATGATTTGTGAGACATTTGAAGAAGAGTCTCGCTCACCTAAAGTTTAGTATGAGCATTGCATTACAACGCGCACAAGAAATCGCATCTCAGTTTGCGGGCAAACGGTTGCTTGTAATTGGGGACGTTTTTTTAGATAGATATATATTTGGAGTTGTTGAAAGGTTAAACCCAGAAGCTCCAGTTCCAATTTTGCATGCGAAGAAAGAAGAAAATGCTACGGGAGGAGCTGGTAATACAGCAAAGAATGCTGCCATGTTTGGTGCATCCGTAGTATGTATCGGCGTTGTTGGAAATGATGAGGTTGGAAATTCACTCGAGGCAACTGCAAAAAAAGAAAATTATACCCCTGTATTTATTCGTGATTCTCGTATGCCGACAATTGTTAAAAAACGATATATTGTTGGAAGTCAGCAATTGCTTCGCGTTGATCATGAGGAATTATTGGAATGTGACCCCGTAATTGAGCAGCAATGTATTGATGCAATTATTTCGCATGCAGAAGGGGTAGACGGAATTATTATTTCTGATTATGCAAAAGGAGCGATTACAGAGCGCGTTGCAGAAGCAGTGCTTGCAATAATGCGCGAGAAAAATATTCCTGTAATGGTCGATGCAAAACCTTCTCGAGTTACTTATTTTACAGGCGCTACCTACATGTCGCCAAATAGGAAGGAAGCTCATGAATATCTTGGAATTCCCTCAAGTGATGCAGTGGGCAAAAATGCTCATGAATTAGCGGAAATGGTTTCAGAGTCATTTGATACGAATGTTTTCTTGACTCTAAGTTCAGAGGGAATGTATATAAAAGAAAAAAATCAAGAAGGTATATATATTCCTACTAATTATATTTCTTATAATGAGGTAGTAGATACCTCCGGTTGTGGCGATACCGCCGCAGTGACTATTTTGCTTGCAAAGCTTGCGGGTGCTACAAGCGCAGAGGCTGCGGAGCTTGGGAATGCTGCAGGGGCAACCGTGGCTAAAAAAACAGGAGCCGTTGGAATTTCTCAAGAAGAACTATTACATACGATAGAAGACCATCATGAGTAGAAAAATAATTTTTCTTGACCGAGACGGAACGCTGAATGTCGACCACGGATATGTAAATGAGGCAGACCAATGGGAATGGATAGAAGGAGCTATAGATGCATGTAAAAAACTTCAAGATGCTGGATATGCACTGGGCATTGTTACTAATCAATCAGGAATTGCGCAAGGATTATATACCGAAGAAGCGATGCATGAATTGCACCGCTATATGTTAGAGGAGTTTGAAAAACATGGCGTCCATATTGATGCAGTTGCGTATTGCCCGCATGGGAGGAATCAAACAGATTGCGATTGCAGAAAACCAAATATTGGCATGGCAAAGCAAATTGAAGAAAAAATTGGTGAAATTGATTATGTGAATAGCTGGATCATAGGCGATAAAGAAGCAGACTTGCTATTCGGTAAAAATGCAGGTACGCACACAGCGCTTATTCGGAGTAGGTATTGGGCAGAAGCAAAATTATCAGCCAAGCCTGATTTAATTGTTGATTCACTTAAAGAGGTGGCGGATAAAATAGTATAAATCAACTGTTCTTTTTCAATTAAAGGTGCTCTCATGGACAAATTAGTTGAAGGGTTTTCTAGTAAAGATCGAGAGAAAATTGTATTACATCTCACTAAACTCTTTTTGCATCTAACTCCACAAAAATTCGTAATTGTTGGAGGGCTTGCGATTCGATATCACCTAAAAAACGCTGGTATAGATTATCCAAAAAGGCCATTCAATGATATTGACATTGTTGTTGAGAATATCGATGTAGTGCATCCGGATGTTATCCAAAGTTTTCTTGTATATCATTTCCATCAAAAAAATGACTCTTTCTTTTTTGCGTTCGTAGATGAAGCCACGAAAACAAAAGTCGATATTTTTGATGATCAACAATTCCCTTCGCATACGATAGAAGTTCCATTTGGAAGTGAAACTGTGTATGTGATTAGTAAAGAATCTCAGTTTGCAAAAACGGTGTATGATATCCAAAGAATTTCCGAAGAGAGAAAAGTTGACCCGAAACAGTTTTCAGACACTGAGTTGTTATCTCGTATTGTGGATATGAATGTTGCTGACGAACTCTGGCAAAGAATCAGAGATCCAAAACATCCAAGATCGATTTTAGACGCTATTCAACGTGCAAACATGATAAGACAACAACATCCTGAATGGATTCAAAAAAGTCCGTTCAGAAAATCCGAACCGTATCATTGTGAAGAATGTATTGAAAGCGATACATTCCCTTTGGATTCCATGGAGAGAATCTATAATCTTTTAGGGTATGTGGAGTAATAGTACCGCCAAAGCTTGAAGCTAAGGCGGTTTTTCTTATCTTCCCAAGCCCCTTATTTTTGTGCAATACTGTTTGTATGGATCATCTATGGCGATACGACAAAATACTGACAATTGACCAAGCACGTCAAAAGGCTGATGAATTAAGGGTTAATGGCAAGAAAATAGTTACAGTAAATGGATCTTTTGACTTGTTACATGCGGGGCATTTAGATTTT
>DATIIA010000084.1:0-7593 GCA_035480115.1 Candidatus Anderseniibacteriota bacterium
CTGCAATTGAAACTGGATTTTTTGAGACGATTCAACTCGCGTACAACATAGTTGATCAACGAATGGCGTCTGAAGTACTTAAAAAGGCACAAGAAAAAAATATCGGAATCATTAACCGGTCTGTATTACTAAAAGGTGCATTAACACCTGCGCGAGAAAAACTACCCGAATCCCTTGCAAAACTTAAACACAATGTAGATGAAGCAGAAAAAATCGCGCAAGAATTAGGATTAAGCCTGCCAACCCTTGCGCTGCGCTTCGTATTATCTAATCCAGCTGTATCTACTGCGTTAATCGGCACAATACATGTAAATCGTATTGAAACCGCGTTAGAAGCGCTTGCAGCAGGCCCGTTGCCTCTTGAAATTATTGAACGATTAGAAAATCTTGCGTTAACTGATTCCACACAAATTGACCCTGCAAAGTGGCCCAAGGTAGAATAACGGCATGACACTCACTAACAAAGTAGCGCTTATCACAGGAGGAAATGGTTTTTTAGCACAGTATTTTATATCTGCTCTCAAAAATGCCGGGGCAACGGTTGTAAATACCGATCGAGACAATGCAGATATAAATCTAGATGTTACCAATAAAGAGTCTATTACGAATGCATTTGAGCAAGCAATAGAGCAGCATGGAAAAATCGATATTGTGATTAATAACGCAGCTTTAGATCCAAAATTTGACCAGAGTGCAGATCAAAATGCGAAGTTATTTGAAAATTATCCGGAAGAATTAATCAAAAAAAGCTTGGACGTAAACTTGCTCGGCTATACCTTAGTAGCTCAAGAAGCAGTACAACGCATGTTGCTTCAAGGATCTGGGAATATTATTAATATTTCATCCATCTATGGCGTTGTAGGGCCGGATCAACGAATATATCCAAATGGCACACAAAAACCAGTTGATTACTTTATTACAAAAGGCGGAGTCGTGATGCTTACTAAATTCCTCTCAACGACATACGGATCAAAAGGCATCCGCGCAAATACGCTTACATTAGGAGGCGTGTTTAAAGGTCACGGAAAAGATTTCACTGATAAGTACGGCGCACGCACGCCGTTAGGCCGTATGGCAAATCCAGAAGAAGTAGGCGGCCCATTAGTATTTTTAGCATCAGATGATTCCAGTTACATGACTGGCGCAAACCTCATCGTCGATGGTGGACTAACGGCGTGGTGATTCATATATTTTTTCAATTTTTGGATAAAATACTTGATCATAATCCGGTAATATAAAAAAGCGCTTCTTTTTTGAGAAGCGCTTGTGATTTTCTCGCAGAGGAGTTTAATATTCAACTCAAGCCAAGTAGCTCCAGAACCTTCGCCGGCACACCATCCTTATGAGCCTCGTGATCACATCCTGCTTGCAACAATGCTTGTCGATAGATAGATGAACTTGACGCTGCAATCATTGGCCCCTTGAACGTTTCGCGGATTTTTTTTATAAGTGGCTGTGTGTCTGGGAAATCATGGTTGTTTACGCACCCATCCATAACTATTAAGGCAATGTTTTGAGCGTTCTCCCACTCGGTATTTGCTTCCTGCAGAGATTTTGCCGGTACGATAACCACTTTTTCTTTCAATGCTTCTAAATAACGTTCCTGCTCGCGTATGCTATCTTCGACAATAAGAACGATTGGAAGTTGATTGGTCATGAGATTTCCTTCTACGTTTGAGTGAAAAGGTCGACATTAACTGAATGGGATTAGTATTCTTTTATTTTTCTCTTCTGTCAATTATATATAACATATAACACATAATATTGCTCTTTGTTGAGCAATGAAATGAGAATTTTTTTCTACACCTTCTTCGCAATAACAACCATTCCTGCAGATGCGACCCAAGGAGAAATTGCATTGCAGAGTGATTTTACTATTCTTCCAAATGCGTTCAGTGTGTATGGCTTATTGCCACGCAAAAATGGCCAATTTGAGTACAATCCAAAATGACTGTTTGCTTCTGGCAGGTCATGAGAAAGTATAGTATCTATGACAAACCCTTTCTGCTTTAGCATGGATTCGATTTCTGATCGGCTAAACAAATAGTAAGCGAATGTTGCTTTTCTGCCTGCCATACTCATAAAAAATCCTTCCAAGCGCTTTAATGGAATGTAGAATAGTTTTCGTAGAACGTTTGCTACGGGAACTTCAATGCATACTAATCCGTCTTGCTTCAAAACTCGATAAAACTCTGCAAGCGATTGATCAACTGCACCTTCTGCATATTCCAATGAACCGATTGAAAGAACACCATCTAATGTAGCATCCATTACTGGGATTGCGTCGCTTGATGCTATCTTCACCGATAAATCCGGATCATATTCCGTCATTGCGCGCACTGCTTGCGGATGAGCATCAATACCCTGTACATGATATCCGCGGTCAGAGAGGAATAATATCCATCCACCAATGCCGCATCCTGCATCAAGATACTGTCCATGGCTTTTCAACTGTGCTTGCAATACTGGCCAAAAAGATTGGTTCTCGTATTGGGAAAAATTATTCAATGCGCTGTACATTTCCCGGTATCGATTATTCCACACACGAGAACGATCAAAGTTCTGGGGGTCAAATTTCTGAATAGCAATCATAAGAGTAACAGTACGCTATGTGAGATACGGCTTCAAATGCTCCATTGCCTGCAAAAATCCTCGTCCGCCATGCAGATGCCCTTGCCATATTTCAGGGACCATCGTTTCTGAATATCCGGCAAGCGGAGCAAGTATCTTTTTGAAATCCACTGTTCCTTGGCCGATTTGTAAGCCCTCTTCACCAGTACCGGATCCATCTGCAATATGTAAATGATGGATAAATGGTTTTAGCTCTGTAATCATTTCTACTAAATCTTCGCCATATGCGTTACAGGACAGCGCAGCATGAGACGTATCAAAGCACATTGCGTAGCCAGTTTTTTCTAGAAAGTCTTTGATTTCGTCTTTCAGCATAAATATATTCGTGACCCACTCGCCTCCAAATACCCAAGGGCGAGGAGGGAGGTTCTCCGGTAATATTTCAACGCCATCTGCTTTCAGCTTCGATAACGTATCTGCAAACAACTCTAATAATGCGGCTGGATGATCAGATTTTGTCAGCGTTATTCCGCCCGGATGAATAATGAATTTTGGTGTTCCTTGAAATGATTCGCCGAGCGTTCGAGCAATATCAATACTTTTCTGCAAAATAGCGATGACTTGGTTGCGTTCTTCTTGATCTTCCGATGCAGGGTTTAGATACACACGCTTCATATATTCTGGCGCATGGACTACGACTTCTTGCGTAAATGTTCCTTTTGGAATTTCTTCATCTAAATCCTTATCGCTCAAATGGAATTCAAACAGATCGGGCTTATATTCCAAATAATTTTCAAAATCTTTCCATCGAACAACAGGCCCCCACTTCCACGAAATATCTTCTGAGGAAAATGTTTTTGCGATCGAGGATCCTTTCAAATCATCCTCTGTAAGGCTTTCTCCTACAGGGATGTCTCGGCACGCCGTAACTCCAAGCAACTCATCCATTCGTTGAGGAGATAAGCCTTTTGCGGGGCTTTTTGTCGTCAGCATATCGCGCGTAATAACTGTTCCATCAGCAATAAATGTTTTTGCAACAACGCTTTTTGCTAATAGCTCTCGATTCATAATTTCTCCCCGAGATAACCGTTTTACCCCTTCTCCAACTGCCATTTCAACTTCACGAATTCCGGAAACCATATCTTTAAATTCTTGGGGGAGAAGAGATGCTTTATGATCTGGGCCTTCTAAGTTTCTATCGGTTGTAATATGGCGCTCAATAATAGAAGCGCCTCTGGCAACAGCTCCGATAGATACTGCAATTCCTCGTTCATGCCCAGAGTATCCAACCGGAACACCATATTTGTTCAGCACATCCATGTATTTTAAATTAATTTCTTTAAACGGAGCTGGATACGTACTGTTGCAATGCAGAATCGCAAACGGTACTCCGAGCGTTCGAATAAATTCGACTCCTTTATCAATTTCTTCTTGCTGGGCCATTCCTGTCGATACGATCATTGGCTTTTTTGTTTTCGCAATATATTCCAGTAATTCGTTATTTGTAAAATCAGGAGAACCTACTTTATACACCGGAACATGAAGAAGCGACTCAATCATATCGCAGCTTTTTTTATCCCACGGGTTCACCATGAAGATAATATTGCGCTTTGCCGCATGCGCTTCCATCTTCAAATAATCCTCATCAGAAAGTTCAAATTCGCGTAAAAGGGGTATTAAATATTGGTATTTTTGCTCTGCGCTATTGGGATTATCTAGTATTTTCTTTTGATATACTTCAGCCAAATTTCTCTTCTGAAACTTCACTGCATTTGCTCCGGCATCTGCTGCAGCATCAATAAGCTCAAATGCGCGCTTGAGGCTTCCGTTATGGTTTATTCCTGCTTCCGCAATAACAAATGTAGGATATCCAGGCCCGATATGTTGACCTCCTACAACTAGTGGTTCAATTGCCATACGAGGAAAGTACCGCACGAGCGGGGACGCCGTCAATTCCTGCAATAGATAACGGCAAGCATATTAGATTATATTTCCCAGCGTCTACGTCAGCCATATACAAGCCCTCCAGAATGACAATATTTGCTTCTAAAAGAATAGCATGTACTCGATCATGGACTCCTTTTTTCTTAATTGATAGCGCGTCGATTCCAACAAGCACAATATTGCGTCGCACTAATTCTTGCGCCGCAGTTTCATCAATTGCGACAAAATCAGGATCAAATTCATTAATGGGACGTTCAGAATTTTTCGTTTTAAAAATAATTTTAGGTGATGTTGTTTCGGGAATATCTTGAGCCGTGATTACGCTTGTATCATTTGGAATTTCTACCACATCAACAGGGCCTATAAATTGATTAAGATCAAATTGCTCTATTCCAGAACCGTTTGCCTTAATATGAGATAATGCGTCTATATGCGTTCCCGTATGAGAGCCTAGTGTTATAGTTGTTAATCCGCTCTGGTCAGCACTTGCAGTTTGAACAGGCTCCATGCTCACTCCTGGGTTATTTGGATAAATGGCCATATCAGGATGAATTGGCCGAGAGATATCTATAAACATAGCACTCTTTATACTGTACACTAGGTATACGTCTATGGCTCCATTTTTTGATCATATTCTTCTGTGGGGAGCATTATTTCTCCTTGGAATGGTACTAGGATACGTACTTACGACGATCTTAATTTGGGGCGGAAAAGTTCGATTTTAATATATGGACACTCCCTTCCTCACAATCCTTGCAGCAATTCTTAAAAGTATCGCTGTTATCCTCATATACTTTGTTATTGGCTTCGGCCCCGGATTCGTTCTGGGCGTCCTGTTAGCAAACAGAATTGCAGGAAAAGATAAGCCCCTTCGAATTGAAAAACACGCTGAAAATATCCAAAAAGCTGCGCAACATAACAGCCAATGGAATCCTAATGATCCACGATGGCAATAGTATCTCCTTCATGAGGATACGTAACCTGAATATGAGGAAGAGCAGCTATGAGAGCGCCTTGGAGCGCGCGAGCTTCTTGTTCTTCTCCATGCACTAGTGCAACCTGTTTTAGACTTGGCAACGCCTTTGCAAACGCAACTAATTGCCCTTGATCTGCGTGCGCAGAAAATTCATTGAATAAAAATACTTCTGATCGAACAGGGAACCACTCCCCATGTAATTCTATATTTTTTGCGCCAGATAGTATTCGTCTTCCTGTTGTCCCGCGTGCTTGGTACCCAGTAATAAATACTGCGTTATTCGGATTACTAATAGTATTTTTTAAGTGATGAACAACTCTCCCGGCTGTCATCATTCCCGACGCAGATATAACCATAAATGGGCCTTTTTTACCGTTCAGAGCCTTTGATTGTTCAGCTGACTGGATATACTCAAGATTTCTAAAAGCAAGCGGCCGATCTCCCTGACGAGAAAAATCTATCCGAGTTTCATTGTCATACATATCTGCATGAGCCCGATATACTTCTGTTATATCAGTTGCAAGTGGGGAATCTACGTATATTGGAAATCTCGGAATTGCCCCGCTATCTACTAAAAGATGAATGATATATACCAACATTTGTGTCCGACCCAGAGAGAATGCAGGGACCACCATAATACCTTGCCGATCACATACTTTTTTAATGGCTTCGGCTAATTTGATCTTTGCTTCAGCAAGCGGCAAATGAGTTCTATTTCCATAGGTACTTTCCATTAAAAGCATCTCAATAGGTTCCTTCGGAATTTCCGGGTCATGCAGCAACGGAACGCCAATAGGGCCCATGTCGCCTGTGTAGGCAATGGTATGCTGTTTTCCATCCTCTTCATACTCAAGAACAATAATTGAAGATCCTAAAATATGGCCAGCATCATATAATTTTATCCGAACTCCAGGGACTATTTCATGCCACGAAGGATCGTCCCGAGCATACGGAATTTCCGTAAACTGCTCCATGAGAGGAAGAATATCTTCGGGTGTAATAAGAGGCACCCGATCATCTGGGGATCCTATATGATGCCGCAGTCGATATTCAGCATCTTGGCCTTCTATGCCTGCCATATCTTCAAGCATGCGCTGCGTCACTTCACGCGTGGCAGCTGTAGCAAATATGCGCCCTGTATATCCGCGCTTTACAAGTAGCGGTAGCATGCCGCAATGATCGAGATGCGCATGCGATAAAACCACCGCATCAATAGAGTCGGGTGCAAAAGAAAATGATCTGTTGCGTTCCCGTACATCGGGTAATCCTTGAAATGTTCCGCAATCAAATAGAATTCTTTTTCCAGCTGCTTCAATCAGATGCTTGCTTCCCGTCACACTTCCAGCTCCGCCAAAGAAGGTTATACTACTCATACAGCCTATGATATACCAATGGATACTCGCCGCAATTGTATTATTCATTCCAGCACTGGCAGGCATTGCAGCAACAAAGCAATTCACCGTAGGTTCAATGCTCGGAATATCCTTATTTGGAACTCTTTTGTATTACCTTGCCCATATATTGCCGTTAAGCGCTCCCGTTATTTGGACTATCTTGATTCTATGTGCATGCATAACAATAGCTGCCGTTATACTGCGCAAAAAACAGAAAAAAAAGATTACGATAGACCGATATGCTCTCGTAATTACTATTCTTGCATTCATCCTATTTGCAATCATTGGATCAAAACTTTTAGTAGAACATGCAGACGGGTTATATACTGGCATATTAAATGCATACGGGGATTTAGGGTGGCATACTGCATTAATTACAGAAATCGCAGACGCAAAGATGCTGCCGGTACAGGATCCAATTTTTGCGGGAACAACTCTTACCTACCCTTTCTTGTCTGATTTTATAAGCTCAACGATGCTTATTATTGGTTCATACCTTGCACCAAGCGTCGATATTCCAGCAATGATAATAATTCCGATTACGATGTTGCTGCTGTATCAATTTGGAAAATTATACGGCGCTTCTCGAACCGCAGGCATCATTGTTATGTTGCTATTTTTATTCGGGGGCGCAACATTCGGATGGATACGTATTTTTTCAGACTTTCAAATAAGCAATCAAACATTGGGATATTTTATTACGCATTT
>DATIIA010000085.1:0-10524 GCA_035480115.1 Candidatus Anderseniibacteriota bacterium
AACATTCTTTTTAAGGTCGTCAACCAAGACAGTTTCTTCGCGTTGCAACTGGAGTGCATCAATGGTTAGGGTGAAGATTTCAGGTACGGGTTTTCGAAGTCCCACTTCATGCGATAAGATAACCGGGTCAAATCCATCAAAAAGACCACGGTCCTGGTTGAATTCTGCATGTGTTGCAATTGTATTGGAGAGGATGGCCGTTTTATAACTTGCCTTGCGGAGTCGTTCAACAATTTCCATCACATCTTGATTAATGAGATACCCTTTCTCATATTCGCGCATTAGGAGTGATAGACGAGGTAAGGGTCGTGTGGCTCCTGTGAGCCCATGAAGACGTGGCCAAAATTGTTCTTCAGTTATAATTCCTCGACCAAGTTTATCCGTTAGGATTCGCCATGGTCCATCAAATGCTTCTGGAGCGATACCCAGCGTTTCCCTGACATCGCTGCGAATAGCATTATCGGTTTCAACTTTCAATACACCACCGACGTCGAAGATTACGGCTTTGATCATAGCTTCATTCCAATTGTAAGAGTTCGGTCCGAAAAAACATACGCGAAAAATAATGTACCTTGACAGATATAATTTGTCAAAGATACGACTATAGATGCTTTATCGAATCGGTACAACCAGATTTTTTGGTGCATAGCGAAACAGGACGAGCGCGGCAATTGTTCCAAATACTCCGATGACGATAAAAGTATGTTGAATTCCTAAAAATTGGGCTGCATATCCGCCGAGGATAGGCCCGACCGTATCGCCAATGTTGGTAAAAAGATCATCAATTGTTTCTAAAAGCTCGTGGTAGATTGACCTATCAGTAATATCGTCTGCGTATGCCGCATTGATAGTTGGCCACACAAATGCAAAGCAAAAAGAAATACAGAAAATCGTAATCAGGATAAGAGCCTTTATTGTGAGCACTCCAATTATCAGCAATAAAAGAGAACCAATAAGAAGCGAGGTAAGCGCTGTTCTTTTTTTATTGAAACGATTTGCAAACTGGCCCACGAACCATCCGACGAGAAGTGGGGGAATGGTATATGCAATCATAAACGCAGATCCAATTTCATGAGCGCTTTTTAATGATTCGGAAAAGAGGGGGCCAATAGTCCAAATAGCATCATCGACCAGATTGATAGTAAGCGTGAGGAAGAGAATGGGAAGTATAAGATGGCCGATCTTTGACCAAATACCTATTTCTGTAATCAAGCTCACGATAGTTTTTCGTTCAGCAGCTGCAATGTTTCGCTTTGGCATTTTTGAATAGCAAAGGAGGAGATAGAATACAAACGCAACGACGAATAATCCATATATCCACCACGGAAATATATTACTCGTACCAATAAGTACCAAGCTAAATGATGCAAATGCCGGCGCAATTAAATATCCCAAATCTTCAAAAACTCGTAAGATACCAAACGAATTTGTATGCTGATTTGTAACGGTTGTGAGCCCAATAAAATCAAGCGTTCCTATATCGTACAGATTGTAATATAAGCCCCAGGCAGCCATAGCAATTAAGTACATAGTGATAGAATTTGTTCCGAATAAAAAGAAAGGGACAGTTGCCGCTGCTAAAAACATGTAAAAAAATATTTTCTTAAATGTTGTTTTTTCGAGCAAGCGCAGCAGCAAAATATCAAATAACATTCCGGCAACGGAAGATAAGCCAATAATAATACCGATCATGCTCAGGGGAATGCCGGATCGTTGCATAACGATCGGGGAAAGATACATAATAATTCCGTCAAAAATGACGAAAAAAAGTATCATTGATGATAGTAGAAACAAATTGCGTGTGTTGTGCTGCCGAAAATTACGGTGACGAGTAAGCCGATGTGTCTTCATGTATAGTATTGTACTACTGACCATAGGTAAAAAAATCCCCATTAGCTAAAAGCTGACGGGGATTAGGACTTCGGTGGCATTGAGGATGCTACGCCACACATCTGAACTCGTTTGGTCTCGGCGGTCTTGTTGACCAGATACGGTCAACTGCTGGATCCATGACATATATATGTCCATTGTTGCCGAGAATTGCCTCCTTTCTTCCGGCAAGCACATCAACTTGATCAGACAAACAAGATATTGATCTAGTACAAGGAACCTGGAGTCCAGGAGTTCTGAAACGATTCCAGATGGCTTGCTCTGGCGTAAGAGGGATGCAATCGACGAAGAAATAACCAGATCTTTTAATAACTTCGCTTCGGGAATAGGGCCGATTCAAGTGTTGTGTTTTCTTCAAAGAATCGACCTCGCTCATTCGTAGATGAAATGTCAGAAAATGAAATCGAACGCAATTTTTTGGTCGCAAATGCGCGGCGGTGAGTGCGCACCACCGGTCCAGGAGTTGGGGATAGGATACGTACTGCCCGGTGGAGAGATCATCTGGAGGATCAGATCCCTCATAGACAACAAAATCAGCCTCGATGACTTTGATGAGTTTTGTTCGCAGCATTTTTGATTCCTTTTTGCGAGAGGTGGATGTAAGGTTCAAACCCAATATGAGTAGTCTCAATATAGCGAAAGAACCGTAATAGTCAAAACAAGATTCTTTCCTATATTGCTTGAGGATTTTTTATTACGTAGTCCAATTTCTACTGCGGGATGATTTGATCAAAAATGTGCTCTCCGCGTTCTCTATGAAATCGTCCCAATCGTAGCCAGGTAAGATCCACGCGCATAAATACATAACCCGAGTTTTCCATTTGATTGATTGGGAGTTGCCATGTTGGATGAACAGCAGCGTTGCGGAAAATTCGATCGATGATCCATGCCTGTTTTTCTGCAGAATGTTCTTCGTGCGCTACGCCTTCTGCTTGAATTGTCTCATATCCTTCTTCGTCGGCAATACTTATCGCAACACGAGGGTTGTTTGTAATATGTTCATATTTTTTTGTTTTTGCCCGAGTCATAAAATATAAGTTTAGGCTTTCATCTGCGGTAATGTATACAAACGCGCTGCGCGGCTGTCCGTCTGGAGATACGGTTGCAAGTGATCCGAGCGGATGCCTTCTGATAATAGCTATAGTTTCGTCCGAGAGGTTTGTATCCATGCACCTATTGTATCACCCAAGATAAAAAGGGTATATCATTACCGCATGAATAAAGCAGAGTTAGTGAATAATCTCCACCAACTTTTTGATCTATCGGGCAAAACAGCCATTGTCACCGGCGGGGCTATGGGGATAGGTCTTGGCATCGCCAAACGCCTAGCAGAAGCAGGAGCGAATATTGTTATTGCCGATATTAATGAGCAAGCTGGCAATACTGCTGTAGCAGAATTACAGGAAAGTGGATGGAAGTCTATATTCGTACAAGCAGATGTTTCCAGTGCAGAGGACGCGCAACATGCGGTGAATAGTGCGGTAGACACGTATGGATCATTAGATATTCTTGTAAATAATGCAGGTATTTATCCTCAAGGCTCTATGTTGGATATGAAATTGGAAACGTTTGAAAAAATTCTTGCGGTCAATTTAAAAAGCGCGTTTCTATTTACAAAGATTTCGGCAGAAAAAATGATTGCTCAAGGGAGAGGCGGCAGGATTATCAATATAACTTCCATTGATGCTATCCATCCATCGTCGGTAGGCCTGTCAGCGTACGGTGCGTCGAAGCATGGGCTATGGGGATTTACGAAAAATACTGCATTGGAACTTGCTGCATACAATATTCAAGTCAACGCCATTGCACCGGGAGGTATCTCCACACCGGGCGCCGGAGCTGGGCAACCAGGGATAGAAGATATAATGAAAGCGTTTATTGCTAAAATTCCACTGAAACGAATTGGCCAGCCAGATGATATTGGTAAAGTTGCCTTGTTTCTAGCTTCCGATCTTTCTAGCTATATGACGGGTTCGCAAATAGTGGTCGATGGCGGTGTATTGTTATCGTAGTTGAGCGCGTGCAGAGTATGTCTATGGTAGATAATTCGGCATTAGATAATAAAATTGCATTAGTAACAGGCGCAGGGCGTGGATTTGGTCAGGCAACTGCAACGGAACTCGCAAGAGCGGGTGCGATTGTGTATGTTACTGATATTGATCAAGAAACATCGGAAAAATCCGCAGAAGAAATTAAGAATAATACAGGCTTAGAGAATATTTTCGCTCTCGCATGTGATGTTCGTAATGAAGCGCAAGCAAAAGAAGTTGTTGAGAAAATTGTCACCCACCATGGGAAAATAGATATTTTAATAAATAATGCAGGTGTAAATGTAACTGCCACAGTTGAAACACTCTCTATGGAAGAATGGGATCGAATAGTATCAACAAATTTGCGAGGGCAGTATTTGATGGCACATTTGGTATTTCCATTTATGAAAAAGCAAAAGTCTGGAAACATTATTAATATTTCTTCCAGCTTAGCAAAAAGAGTAAAAGAAAATTCCCCAGCGTATGTTGCAAGTAAGTGGGGAGTGCTTGGATTAAGTCAGCTCTTATGCATTCAAGGAAGAGAGTTTGGTATCAAAGTAACTGCATTCAGTCCTTCTGGTATGAACACACGTTTATTGCTTGACCGATTTCCAGATATTGATCAATCAAAACTCATGGATCCTGCAGAAGCCGCTAAAGTCATTAGGTTTATTTTAGAGCTACCTGACAGCGTAACAATTCCAGATATATTTATGATGTCTGCGAGCGATATAACGTGGCCCTGATTACTCTGTCCGGGGAATAGGAGTTGAACCTATCTTGAGGGATTTACAGTCCCTTGCATAGCCGATCTGCCATCCCCGGGGAGCCAGCTCCGAGATTTGAACTCGGGACCTTCACTTTACAAAAGTGTTGCTCTGCCGCTGAGCTAAGCTGGCACGTTGTTTATATACAAAACTGGCATCTGCCAGCGTTTCGTATACTATGAATATATGACAGAAAAAGAAGAAATAATCAAACGATTGGAGAGTAATCTGGCGGAAATTATCACTCCGGAAGAATTTAGGGCGCTTATTGCTAAAATCGAATCAGGCGAGAAGGTGACCCATTATATCGGGTTTGAAATTTCTGGATACGTACATATTGGGCAGGGGATTATGAGCGCACTTGTTATTAAAGACTTAAAAGCGCTTGGCGTGCATTGCACAATTTGGCTGGCAGATTGGCACACGTCTATGAACGATAAGCTTGATGGGACAAAAGAGACTGCAGCAAGGATTGGAAGAGGTTATTTTACAGAGGCTATGAAAGCGTGTCTACTGGCAGTGGGTGCAGATATCAACGCTGTGGAGTTTAGGTTGGCTACTGATTGGTATTCAAAAAATATGATGGAATATATGGGATTAACTGTGCGAGTGATGCAGAAGACAACTGATTCCCGTATTCGAAGAAGTATAGATATTATGGGTCGCGAAATGGGCGATGATGTAGAAATGTCCAGCTTGATGTATCCCGCAATGCAAGTTGCTGACGTATTTTATCAAGATCTTAATATCGTTCATGCTGGCACAGATCAAAGAAAAGTATATGTAATTATGAGAGATGTTGCGAAGAAATTGTTTCCAGGGAAACAGAAACCTACGATCTTACTTCACGCATTAATGCCAGGGCTGAAAAGCCCAGATGGGAAGATGAGTAAGTCGGATCCAGATTCTGCGCTTTTTATTCATGATAGCGAAGAGTTTATTGAGAGAAAAATCAGGCATGCATATTGTCCGGAAAAGGAAATTGAAAAAAATCCAATTTTGAATTGGACAAAGCATTTATTATTTTGGAATCGCTCTAAGCCTTTTCAAATAAAACGAAATCCAGAATATGGAGGAGATGTTATATTCGAAAATTATGAGCAGCTGGAAGAAGCTTTTGGGCGAGGGGATGTTCATCCATCTGACTTAAAAAATGCTGTTGCTGAAGAATTTATTGCATTACTGTCTCCGGTTCGTGAGCATTTTGCAAAACCGGAAATTGCTGCCATGAAAAAAGAATTAGACGATGTCATCGCAAAGCGCGGATAGCAAGAAGGACAGGGCACAAGCAGAACTGGAGCAATTGCCAGTAAAAATCGGGCAAGTATATACCCATTATAAAGGCGGGGAATATACAGTTATTGCGCTCGCACTAAAAGAAGATACACTGGAGCCGCTTGTGATTTATACAAGTCCACAGCACAACAACACTGTCTGGGCGCGTGGATACGATGACTGGAATGCAGAGGTTGAATGGGAAGGAAAGAAAATGACGAGGTTTACAAAAAAGTGAGCCAGCAGTGGGAATCGGACCCACGGTCTCGTCATTACCAATGACGTGCTTTACCACTAAGCTATGCTGGCAATCTAGAAATTCTAAATGGAAATGAGAAAAAATCAATGCAATGGTACGCTAATACTATGTTGAGATTTTTACGCAACCTCGTATTTACTGCTGGCATCGCCGCACTTTTGGTTGGAGGATTACTAGTTGCAAGCCATCAGCTAGGAAAGAGCGATTCGAAGCATTCGCAGGTATTGGGTATAAGCCAAGCAATCCCTTCCCTTACTGCTTTGCTCGTCCAAAACGATAGTGAGCATGGGAATAAAAGAGTGTTAACGTGCTCTGAAAAAGGATGTTCCGTTATTGCGCCCCCTTCGGACCAAGACCAAAATTCTCTCTCTGATGGAAATGTATGGTATCGATATGTGGAAAGCCAGGATGCAAAAGGAAACTCTGTTGCTGCGCTAGAGAAAATACAAAAAGATGGAACGAACGAAAAAATATCTCAACAAAATGAATTGGTAAAACCCAGAGGCCTTACGATGAGCTCAGATGGCACAAAGATAGCGTATTTTTTAGATAATATTCATGACAACCAAGGACTCACCGAATTATGGGTATATGACAATAATCAAGGGGGAGCAAAAGTGGTTGCAGAAAATTTGATGCAGAAAAATATTGCGAGCAAAGTGCGTTGGAATGCATCATCGCGTGTCGCCTGGTTTTTACAAGATGGAACTGCTCGCCAATTTATTACAGTGCCCGTGCAGGATAAAGCAACGCCGACGCCTAGGTTTTCAAATATTGATTGGAGCAAAAACGCTGCCAGCGCTGATAGCGGCGTGATGGATATAAATGACGATGGATCTCTTATTGCATTCGCGCAGCCAACGTTTTTAGGATTTTCACAACTAACAATTGCAAAAGATGGCGGATCCGTGACGCACCAGTCTATTAAAGGAAATGTTGTATTCGTTCGATGGATGGAAAACAATTCGCTCTTATATGCCGTTCAAGATGGTCCTAATAGTACGTTTTGGATTGTGAATAATGCGGGGGAGCGGCCAGTTGCGCGTATGAGCGCAGTGTTGCGATCAGTACATAGTTCAGGATCTTCAGATTTGGCGGCATTTGTTGCCGATCCGCATCAAGGAGAAACGCATTTGTATGTTCTGCAAATTTCAACCGGACTAGTAAAAGATGAAACGATTGTTCCGAACTTTTCAGGAGATACGTATGTTGTGCAAGCAAACGAAGTGCAAGCGGAGCAAGACAAGGCAATTTCGCAGGTTAAAGGCCAGCTGCAAGACACGGAATTGCTGGCATTTGTGCGGGATAACATTCATGCAGTCGCTCAAGATCCGCAATCTAAAGCAGAGCGGATGCTTGTAACGGATAGTCCAAATACAATCTATATAGATTATACGAGCGGGGATTTGAGCGAGAAACGACTTCTTCTTGTAATTCAGGACGCTATCCACCCACAATGGACTGTATTGGCGCATTATGTACCGATTGCGGGCCAATGGAAACGGGAACAGGATGCGCAAAATGCGGACCCAAAGCCAACGAAATTGTATGAATGGGAGGATTCGGTTTCGCAATGGATATTGAAGGAGACGTACTAGAAGTTCCCTCCCCCTTACCAAGGGGGAGTTGGAGGGGGTCATGCGTACGCGACAGACCTCCCCTAGCCCCTCCTTCGTAAGGAGGGGAAACGGAAAATCTCTTGCATCTTTTCGTTTTATTTGCTATCGTATTTCCCATGTCACAAGATTTTCTTATCCGCCTCCAATGCGTTGAATGCAAGTCATTTAACTATCACACCCGCCGAAATTTGAAACGGCAGGATTCTGTTAAATTGGAACGTCTCAAGCACTGCAAAAAATGCAGAAAGCACACGCTTCATAAAGAAAAAGCAAAGAAATAAAAAAGACCCGCACATGCGGGCCTTTTTTATATTGTTCGTATTTTACAGGTTTTCGTTTGCGAGCGTTGCTTTTGTCCAATTATCGAGAGCTTCTGGGACTTTGCTAATGGAATCAATCGTCACGAAATCGTTGGAAATAGGGTCGATTTTCAGATAATTCCATGTCCCTCGCGGGATATAGATTGCATGTACGCCTAATTCGATTGCTGGGTTAATATCCGTTCGAATGGAATTGCCCACTGACGCGACATAATTTTTCCCAAATTGTGCCACTGCGTCTGCAAGCACTTTTCCTTTGTTTCCATCAGGAAGGTAATGCACGGTTGAGAAATATTTTCCGATGTCTGTTACGTCTACTTTCTTCTGTTGAATATCCATCGCTCCCGCTGTCATCAAATGCAATTCATATCGGCCATAGCGGACTAATTCATTTAATACTTCAATAGCACCGGGGATAATAAAGTAAGGAGGATCATACGTCTGGATAATCATGGCTTCGAGTAAATCTTCAACGTGCGCTTTTGGTTCCTGGCCATGTTCTTGGCATAACTCCCGATAGCAGGTAATCCAGCTTTTCACTAATCGCTGAGGTAGATACTTTTCGTGCGATGGCACGGTTGTTAAATTTTGATTATCGATCGATCGTGCCCGTTGCAAGATTTCATCAATCTGCGGAGCTCGGGTTTCAAACGCTAAAATGATAACTCGAAGGTATTCGCAGAACGCCAGTTCAAAACGATATCCTTCATCGATCAGCGTGTCATCGAGATCGAAAAATACTTGTTTCTTTGTGAATCTGTTTGTCATAAAAAAGTTATATGAATATAGTGCGCTATGGTAAGCGCAATCATAAAAAAGTCAAGTATGAAATTTTATGTTGGTAGCAGGGGTGGAGGGAATCGAACCCCCGTCAAAAGCTTTGGAGGCTTCTGTCATGCCACTAGACCACACCCCTATGGACATTCATTGTACTGATATATAAGCCCCTGTATAGTGGAGGCTATTTTCTCGGATTCAATTGCGTAATATTCGTTAAGTCAGCGTGCACAAGGATGCGATGGCTTGTTGACCATAATGGCCAGCATGCCATGAGGGACATAGTAGGATACGGGCGATCTGACGCAACCGTATATCCAGGTGTCGGAACAATTGTTTCTGATTTGTAGATCTTATACGTGTATCGCGTCCCATGCCAATCGAGCATGATGATATCTCCGGCTTTTAATTCATTGATACGAGTAAACGCAAACCGATATTTCCCTTGCCAAGGATTTCCGGTGCTGTGAGCCGCTATAAATACATTTCCAAGTGCCCCAGGCTCTACGCCATTCGGATAAAGTGCAGCACCAAATTGCAATGCTGCTAATACGTCGCTATCTGCAAGCGTTTTGCTTTCCACAATAGGTATGTCTACATTAATTGCCGGAATACGGATTAAGTTCTTCCCCGCATCAGATAAACTAAACGGAGGATCCAGCGGATCTTGTATTGGATATGGGTGGATAACAACTGGAGCCGCTGCAACAGTTGCAAAAGGAACTGTGCGATCAGGGCTTAAAGGAAGCTGTGGAAACTGCTTAGGCTGTTCTTGGACAGTCAAAGAAGCCACTAAAAATGGGCCAAATGTTTGGATGCTCGAAATAACCCCATAGAGGAATAAAAACGCAAAAATCAGCGTCGTTATAAAGAGAATGACAGGATTTTTCATAACCGCGCATTATAGCAATATTTAATAAAATTGTCAATAATCGCAGTGGTTAAAAAGCAATTAACCGCCCTATTGAGCGGTTAATTGAGAATTCTGTTACCAAAAAAGACTATACGTCTTGTGGTTTTACAGTTGTTCGCTTGTTTCCTTTAGATCGCATAACAGCATTGTCTAATACTGCCATAACTTTCTTGTTAATAGCTTCAGGAAGGTCTCCGGACATCTTTGCGTCCTTCTCCTTAAGGTATGCTCGTACTTTGCTTGCAACAACGAGTAGTTCGCTCATAGATACCCACCTCCTTTGCCGTATTCATAAGATGTATTATTTTTCCACATCTCTGCAAGTCTACCATTTATGCAAGAAATAGGGCAAATGCAAGCAAAATAACAATCGATGCATGGGCGATCATGAGAGGACGTTGAATTTTGATGCGAACAAAAATAGCAACACTCAACAATCCCAATACAGCGATAGCAATAGTCCCAATAAATTCGCGACTCATGCGGGATACGTCTGCGAAAAACGCTGCGGAAGATTGGTTGCTCGGGTGGATGGTAAATAACGGAATAGCCGAGATGACATCTGTGTTTATTGCGACTTGGGAATGAATAGAAAAGAGTTGCCATGTGTTCGTGTTCGAAGAAGAAGGAATTGCGAATTCTTCTTGATCGAACGACGGTGAAAGAATAATGGC
>DATIIA010000086.1:0-7653 GCA_035480115.1 Candidatus Anderseniibacteriota bacterium
CTTGGCGATATCGGTTCGCTTACAAACGGGAAAACTCCGTCTCGATTATTTTTTGTTGATAATGGGTTATATGTCGCAAGCCCTGATACGAATGCAATTATTAAAATGACGCTTGATGGCAAAGCATCTCCGGTGCATCAGACGACATCCGGAATCGGATTTATCACGAGCGGAAGCATCCAATTCTCTGACAAAACAATTTTGTTTAATACCACGCCTATTGGATTAGCGTTATTCGATACAAAAGATAATACGCTTTCCGCACAATCTATTACATTTGCTGCACCAAAGCCTCAAATTACAGATATGGCAGTATTTGGAAATAGACTCTACATCTTCGATACGACGCAAAAGAATATTTTCTCCTATAACAAAACACTGAAAGGATTTATTGGCGGAACTGCTTGGATTACCGATGCAAATTCACAACGTGCAGATATTAAAAGCATCGCAATCGATGGAAATATTTACGCGCTCGCTTCTGGCGGAACGATAACAAAATTGTTCCGCGGCACCCCTACTGACTTTACACAGGCCCCTGTAAGCCCATCGCTTGATAGCGCAACTCGCATATATACGTCTGATACGATGCAGAATCTCTATATGCTTGATCCGGCTAATAAGCGAGTTGTAATACTTACCAAAAAAGGCGCACTTGTTCGCCAGCTCTATATTGATACTGCGAAATCACTGACGGATATTTCAATTTCCTCAGATGAAACTCATCTGTACGCATTAGACGGAACTAGCATTTTGGATGTTTCGCTCGCGGATGGAAGTACGGCGTCACCTTCCCCCTCTCCAAAGCCGTAACTAGGCATCAGGAGCACTTGCCTGTTCCCATTGGTAAAAATAGCGCCCTGCTTTTTCGTGCATATCATGCACGACGCGTTCTATTTCCGCATCATGCGCGGCTTGTTTTTTAATCCGCTCCTGTTCCGCAACCTGCACATGCATGTCGATTGTTTTCAAGAATGAATCTACTCCGCGCAAATACACATCCGCATTTTGTAATGCTTGGGTAATTGCTGCTAATTGTAATTGTGGTTCAGTCATCATAGGGGGTTATTGCTCGTCTTTTTTCCATTAGACTCTGGCCGAATTTCTAAAGACTTAAATAAATATTCAAAAAAATCTAGAAGCTTAATTAATAAACTTTGTTCAGGTGTTCCATTCCCCTGTTCTATCTGTTTACGTTTTTTAGTATCAAATAATGATTCAAGATTTGGATCATCAACTGAGTCTATAATTTCATCATATGCATGCGCAAGCATAACAGGATCTAACTGTTTTTTTGAGGTAAGATTTTTTTCGATCACTTTCTCTTTTTTTGTTTCTTGTTGAGGTTCAGCTCGAGATTCAAGAAAATCAAATAACTTTGTAAAAAATCCATTCGTTTGAAGAAGCAAGTTTTGTTCTGGAGTTCCGTTTTCAAGCACTAGTTCTTGAAAACCCGCGTCGTTATATCTTTGAAGTTCTGGATTTGCCATAAGAGATTGCATTTCCTCAAGCAAAGTTGCTCGAGGGTCTTGCTGTTCACCAGCTTCTGGAGTCTCGCCAGTTAATTCGATGCCGGTATCAATTGGTTTTGCAATACCATGCTGCGCCACATCTCCATCTTCTTTCTTCCTTCCCCAACTTTTTTCCTTCTTAGCAACCTTGGCTTTCCATAGTGCAGATTCTGATTCTAGTGCAGATTTTTTTGCATTATAAGTATTAATTCGAGCATTTTGTTCCTTTATTCCAGCATCCGCCTTACCAATACGTCGATCTATTTCCTGTATTGCCTGTAAAATATCTTTTTTAGTTTCTGGTAGTATGTCCGGATTTTGATCTAAGTCATTTTTCAAACTATCTCTTTCCTTACTAAGCGACGAAATCGTTTCATACGCCATATTCATATGCTTCTCAATCTCTTGCTTGTTAGAATTCAAATCATCAATCGCTAATTGATTATCCGCTATTTTAAGCTCGAATTCTCCTACAATCCTACCTCGCGCACCGTCTCGTAAAGATTCATATTCAGCTTTGAGGGATTTTTTCTGATCTAATTCTCGTGCAAGGCTTTCTGCAATCCTACGATGAAATTGCGCTTGCGATTCTACTGCTTGCCGTTGCGATTCGTGTTGCTGCTCTGTACGCTCATCCGCAGGCTGAATCTTGAGCGTTTCTTTCACCGTCGCAAGCTTTCGTGCGACTTCATCATTTGTTTGCAAGCGAGCTTCATGCACATCTGCTTTGCTCATATGCAATTTGTATCGCGCCTCAAGACTTGCAATATCTTTTCCAGTGTCGTAGATATACCATGTCCTCACATGATCGGTAACATGCTCAACAATAGATTTTAGCCCAACAGCTTCATATGCACGAGCGTACAGAGAGGGTGGAGATTCTTTTGGAGGCGTAATATCTGTTTCCGTTGTTTCTTTTACCGTATCCCACGTCTCTGTCTGCGTAATTTCGGGAGGTAATGATAAACTTGGAATTTCTTCAACACTCATGGTCAAAGTATACAATAAAAAAACCTCACGCGCTGTGTTGCCGTGAGGCGGTTTGGATTTGATTCTGAAAAATCACTACTCAACTTTTAACTCCTTTCTTGATGCGTGAAAAGTTAAATGCGAAATCTCTGAATCCATTCGAACCATTTGCAAGAATATGCAACTTCCATCCGGGAAGTTCCCAGTGAAAGGGGCTGATCCCACCGGGAAAAGTAACTTTCATGCCTGGAATCTCACAAGAGAATGACTGTTTAAAAGCACACGTTATAATCTCTCCTGTGTTTTCATCTTCCATGTAACAGTCGAGAAACGGAGCTTTACCAGGCAACGCTCCCGGGAATATCACATAATTAACGTCTGCATTCGGTGGAATGCTGTATTCGCCATCATCGTAAAACTCCCATTGCTCGACCTCTGCTCCCCAAAAATGCACTACGATTTTCCCGTTCCACTCTGGCATTGTTCTTGGAATTTCTTTTGGCCTTTTTTGTACGGAACACCGCCTTAGCAACCAACCAGAAACAATTCCCAAAAAACAAACCAATAGTACCCATAGATAGTTATCGTCCCAAATCTCCCTTGCTTGCTGAAATATTTGACTCATGCCCGGGCTCCTTTTCTCCAAGACTGAAGAGATCAACCAAAACCTATGTTAGGTATACAGACAATGGTCATTGCCTGTCAATTACAAAATACCCGCCATCTGGCGGGTATTTTTATGCGATGAACGAATAATTACTTCAGTTCAACCTTTGCACCTGCAGCTTCAAGCGCTGCTTTCATTGCCTCTGCTTCTTCTTTTGCAACATTTTCTTTCACAACTACCGGAGCTTTATCAACCATATCTTTTGCATCCTTTAAGCCTAATTGAGTAAGCTCTCGAACTGCTTTGATAACAGCGATCTTTTGTGCTCCTGCATCAGTGATTTCAACATTGAATGAAGACTTTGCTTCAGCAGCTTCTTCGGCTCCAGCTGCTGGGCCTGCTGCCATCATCATTGCTGGCGCTGCTGCTGAAACTCCAAACTTATCTTCAAGAACATGCACGAGCTCTGATAAATCGAGCACGGACATTTCTTCAATTTGCTTTACAATTGCCTGAAATTTTTCAGGAACTGCAACTGCTTCTTTTTCGTCTGCCATAGGATTTGATTGGTTATATATTAATTCGATTACTACTAACCCCCTCCAGCTCCCCCTTCGTAAGGGGGAGAGAACGACGTCGTATTCCCCTCCTTACGAAGGAGGGGTTAGGGGAGGTTAAGCGCTTTCCTTCTGATCCTTAATTGCCGTTAGTACATATACGGTTGCGCGAGGCACACCGGATAATACTTGGGCCATGCCACGCATTGGGCCCGCGAGCACTCCAACCAATTGACCAAGCAATTGTTCTTTGCTTGGAAGCTTAGCGAGCGCCGTAACTTCCTGAGAAGTAATTTCTTTCCCCTCAAGAATGCCAGCAACAAGTCGAAGATTTTCTTTTCCTTTTACGAATTCAAAGAGCACCTTTGAAGGTGATACAGGATCGGATCCGGTAATGATTGCCATTTGGCCTTCATGGGCCATTGGGTCAAATTCGAATTTTTTATCCGCGAGCGCAATCTTTAAAAGTCGTTTTGGAACAACTCTCATAGAACAGCCCGTTTCAAAAAGCTTATCCCGCAGCTCATTTACATCCGCAACATTGAGCGCATCGTACGCAAGAAATACGGTACCGACCGCAGCCTGTACTGAATCTCCCACTTCGCTGATACGCGTTTCTTTTTGTTGTCTTGTAAGTGGCATAATAATAAATTAACGCTTTAACGCGTTGTCATTACCCAACTTGATTGGGTAATCCACGTTCGTCATCTTGTAGAATAGTGTAAATAAACGTTAGAAGCCCGTTTATTACGTATCCTGCAGAGGTCTTATAAACGCCCCTGGTCTTTGGATGACTTTTTTATGTATGACATATAAGCTAAATTTTTGCAAGAAAAAAACCGACCCCTTTCAAAAAGTCGGTTTCCTCAATAATTTAGAGAGGATACTTCATGCATTGCCTTAGTGGGTAAATAGAAAAGCGAAATTCCATTGACTCCGCCCTGACCACACCATCTTCTCCAAGACTAAGGGGTAGAAACATTCTGGCCCACCCATCAGTTTGAGCACGAATCCAGTTCTCTTTTTTACTTCCGGCTTTTTTCTTTACTAACCAACGATTTTTAATCCACACACAACCTTCACTGACAAAAATAGCACTAATAGGTCCCCGCAAGACAATTTTGCTCGTTATTGTTTCAAGATCTCTTCCGACAAGAACCATATCAAGCACATCTGCACCAGATAGCATTTGGGTCATTATATTCCTTCCTCAAAAGATCAGTTGAACCATATAAGTTATAATCCAACTCTTACAAGGCTTCAAGCTATCCTTATTTCAAATACTTCGCTTTATTCGCATTATGTTCGGCATTGGTTTTTGCGAATATAGTTTTTTTATCTTCAGTAGTGAGGTAGTAGTAGTAATCCGATTTTTGCGGATTCAAGGCAGCTTGGATAGCAATTAAGCCCGGGTTTCCGATTGCGGTTGGAGGCAAGTCTTTGTATTTCCTGGTGTTATATGGCGAATCGGTTGCTAAATCTTTCACTGTTAATTCATCGCCTTTCTGTAACGCGTATCGAATTGTCGAATCGGCAAATAATCCTAATTGCTGATCTAATCGCTTCCAGAAAATACCTGCGACTTCCGGCAAATCTTCTTGTTGAAATACTTCTTTTTCAATAATACTTGCGATAATAACAACTTGGTCTAATGTTCGGCCTTGAGATTTTGCCTGATCACGCATTTCTTGCGAAATTTTTCTATCGAAATTGCCGAGCATTTTCATAATCACATCATGCGCCGTATCATTTTTTGCGATTCTATATGTGTCTGGGAATAGATAGCCTTCTAATGACCTGCTCGCAGAAAGGTCAGCTAGAAACGAGAACTTGTCAGCATAATTGCCAACAATGGCTTCTTTTTCAAAATCCTTTGCCGTGCCAATCCCGTGCTGCTCTAGGCGCTCTGCGATTTGTTGTAACGTAAATCCTTCTGGGAATGTTATAGAAACTTCGCTATCTGAAACATCGCCGGAAATAAATCGATTAATGACAGTCTTAATTTTTTCTCCTTTCTCCACATGGTATATGCCTGCCTGAATTTTATCCGCGCTCCCCGATCGCCCATACCATTTCCAAGGGATGGTTCGATCTGAATAGCCATCATGAATGAGCTGTCGCCATACTTGTGAACCAGATTCTCCTTGTGAAATTTCTACGTCCCCTGTTTTTAGGATCGCTCCGGATCCCCATACGAATCGGAATATTCCCAAGCCAATTACAATAACCAGTATCAGTAAAATAACAGTAAATTTTTTGGGGTTTGTAATGGAGATCATAAATATTGATGCTTTTCGTCTTCTTCAATCTTCTTCACAACGTCTTTTACTTTTTGAGAACTATCAATATCTGAAATTAATACAGCATCTTCCGTTACTACAACAACGGTATTATGAATACCAAGTAACGAAACTGCCTTATGGGTTGCGTTATATACATAGTTATTATCGCTATCAATGTGAATATGGTGCCCATGCGGCATATGGTCGCCATGAACTCCAAATAATTCCTTTACCACAGCCCAGCTCCCTACATCGCTCCATCCATAATCCCCTGTCACTGCTACAATGTGTTTTGTTTTTTCATTTAATGCATAATCTATAGCTACTTTGGGAAGCTCGTGATATGCAGCCTGTGCTGCGCCCTCATCGCCTTGCTGCAATGCATCTGCATATTTTTTAATTCCCGTTACAAGCTCAGGTGTATGCACGGAAAGCTCTTCTAGCAAGAAATTCGGGGTAACGCACATGTATCCCATGTTCCAGAAATACGATCCGTCTACAACGTATTGTTTTGCAGTTTCTAAATCTGGCTTTTCTTTAAATGCATCTATTTTATATACATGATCATATCCTCCAATCTTAGCTCCCATTTTCATGTATCCGTATCCTGTTTCCGGTGTTACAGGCACATGGCCAATAATAACGATTCGTTTCGGATCTTTTTCTATCAGTTCGCCCATAATGTTCAAATCTCGAAGCAGAGAATCTTCGTCCGTAAATACATGGTCAGCCCATAAAAACAATACTGGCTCATCGCCTTTTCCACGCATAATAAGCTGCATAGCAGTTGCAGCCAATGCGGGTCCAGTTTCCCGACGTTCCGGTTCAGTAAAAATATTTTCTGGCAGAAGGTTAGGCAATACTTCTTTCGTTTTTTCTTCATGCTCTTTGGTTGTAGCAACGAATATACGATCAGCCTCAGTAAGCTGCAACGCCCGGTCGTATGTATGTTCAATTAACGTCTTTCCTGTTCCTAAATCCAAAAACTGCTTCGGCAATACCTTGCGAGATAACGGCCATAAGCGCGTGCCTCCTCCTCCTGCGACAATGACAATATTCATAGGATTATTTATACGATACACTACCCACTATGAGCAATGCCATTTCATGGTTCATTCCGCATCCGGCTAACAACCACCATCCGTTGGCACTTCGCCATAAGCCCTTAACTGCAGTATCTGCTTTGCTTATTATTGCGAAAATTGTCGCAATTAGCGTATTAACACTGACTCCTGCTGAAGCAACGCTTTCTACGATTACTACAAATAGAATTATTCAGCTTACCAATGACGAGCGGGAGAAAGTAGGATTAGCTCCTTTGGCTATAAACAGCCAACTTACTCGTGCAGCAGAGCTTAAAGCAAACGACATGTTCAAGAATCAATACTTTGCACACATATCCCCCACTGGAGTTACTCCATGGTATTGGATGCAACAAACTGGATATAGCTATGAAATTGCAGGAGAAAATCTTGCGATCGACTTTACGCAAGCAGAAGATATTGTTTCTGCATGGCTTGCCAGCCCCAAGCATAAAGAAAATATGTTGCGCCCTGAGTATACTCAAACAGGAGTTGCCGTAGTATCCGGACAATTTAAAGGGTCAACTTCTATTATCGTCGTTCACATGTTTGGTGAACCTCTTGCAACCGTACCGCCCACTGCTGAACCAACTCCGCCTGTATCCGTGCTTCTTTCTGCAAAAGCATTTCCACCAAAGCTTGTGG
>DATIIA010000087.1:0-6631 GCA_035480115.1 Candidatus Anderseniibacteriota bacterium
CGGCTGCATTAATAAGCGGGATAATACGGAATGCAATATCTTTTGCAGTTGCTGTAGATGGATCTATCCTCGCTTGTTTCATGAGCGCCGCCACACCTGGCCGACGGGTGCGCATCAAAACTTCTTTTCCAAAACGTACTATGGCGCGATTTTCACCGAGCAGGGGCATTACATCCGCAATCGTTCCAATCATTGCTAAATCCAATAACCACTTTTCTTTGTCTGGATCGTTTGAAAACTGCGAATTATTATGCCGCAATAGTGCCTGCGCAAATTTCCAACTCGTACCTGCTCCGCACAAATGTCCCCAACAGTATGATCCTTCTGGATGTCGAGGATGTAAAATTGCAGTAGCATTTGGCAATGTATTAGGAAGTTCATGATGATCAATAATAATTACATCCTTACCTAGCTTTCTGAGCATTGCAATTTCTTTTGCATTTCCAATACCGCAATCAACAGTTATAAGGACATCAAATTCTACACTTGCTTGCTTGAGCACCTTGCCGTTCAATCCATATCCATCGTGATACCTATGTGGTAGGTATGGCACCGCATGAGCTCCTAGGCTTTGCAATACATCCATCATAATTGCAGTAGATGTAATGCCATCAGCATCATAGTCGCCATACACCATGATTCTTTCTTGATTTCTTACTGCATGCATTACTCTTTCAACTGCAATATCAATAGTTGCAAGGTCATATGGATTATGAATTGCAGAATGATACGAGGGTGAAAAAAAAGACGTTGCGTTTTCTGGATCAACATTCCTAAGCGCAAGAAGCGTTTCTAATAACTCTTCAACGCTCGCAATACTTTTTTCTTTATTTCCTCGAATTGGCCACATGCTATGAACGTACCCGATCAGGAGTAAATTCTACGCCTCCATGCATGCTATGCATATACCGAGCGGACTCATGTTCATAGAATCGCTGCATAGAATGAGCAATAGGGGCATGGCTCTCGTCTTCAATGCGCAACAAACGATTATATTTACTCGTACGATCAGATCTCGAAGGCGCACCGGTTTTTATTTGTCCTGCTCCCACTGCAACTGCAAGATCAGCTATAAACGAGTCTTCAGTTTCTCCTGAGCGATGAGAAATAATGACATTCTGCCCCGCTTCTTGCGCAATAGTAATAGCTTCCAAAGTCTCTGAGAAAGTTCCTATTTGATTAGGCTTAATAAGAACAGCATTCGTCGCGCCTTGTTGAATTCCTTGACGAATACGAGCTGGATTTGTTGCATACAGATCATCTCCAACTATTTGCGTATATGTTCCGTTGCTGGCAGTAAATGCTTTCCATTCATCCCACGAATCTTCAGAAAAAGGATCTTCGATAGAAATAAGCGGGTATCTTTCTTTCCATGATTTATATAAAAAAGCTACATCGCTTGCGTGCAGTATTGATCCGTCTACTAAATACCCTGCCTTATCCGGCTCATAGAACTCCGAAGCCGCTGCATCAATTCCTAAACATACATCAACCCCTGGAACATAATTTGCCTGTTCAATAGCCCGGACAATGAATGCAAACGCGTCTTCGCTCTTTACAAGTTTAGGAGCAAACCCTCCCTCATCGCCCACCTCTGTTTGAAATCCGGCATCGGACAAAATAGCGCGCAAGGCATGATGAATTTCAACACCTATGCGAAGAGCAGTTGCAAAATCTTTAGCTCCTACTGGTAGAATATGGAATTCTTGAATGGACAATCCATTGCTGGCATGTTTGCCCCCATTAATCAAATTGATTTGCGGAACCGGCATAACAAATGATTTTTTCTGTGCAAGCTGGGCAATTAATTCATATAAAGGAATATGCTGCGCTTCTGATTCTGCACGCACACACGCAAGTGACACTGCTAGTATAGCATTTGCACCTAAGCGAGATTTCTTTTCTGTTCCATCTAATTCAATCAATCGATGATCAATTTTTAATTGATTACCAGTATCGAAATTAACGAGAGCACTAGAAATTTCCGTATGTATATTTTTAACAGCTTGCAATACTCCTTTACCGAAATATCGACTCTCATCCCGATCACGCAATTCAACGGCCTCATACGTTCCTTTCGATATACCAGCAGGAACCATAGCATAGCCGCGAATATCGCCCTCGCATTCTACGATAGCCTCAAGAGTAGGTACTCCTCGGGAATCAATAATTTCTCGCGCTGCGATAGCTTTAATTCTTGCCATACGAAGAGGTATATAACACGGCAAGCCCTGGGAGCGTTTTACCCTCCAAAAACTCAATCATCGCTCCTCCTCCAATTGAAACATGCGTAAATGCAGATATGAGATTCATTGAACCTAATACTGTAACAGTATCCCCGCCTCCCACAATCCTGTTTGATTGCATGCCTGATAATGCATGAGCAATCGCACGCGTACCTTCTGCATATGCAGGAACTTCATACTTTCCAACAGGGCCATTCCAAATAATTGTGTTTGCGCTTTTGCATATTTCGACAATTTTTTCTACTGACCGCGGCCCAATGTCCCAAACAGGACCTGAAATAGATTCATCAGAATCAAGTGCAATAACATGCTTATTATTTCCAGTTTCGTCGCCCGCTACAACATCAATAGGCAAAAGAATTTTTTCGCTATGCATATCGAGAAGTTTTTTTGCAATAGCAATTTCTTCTTCCGGAAAAGATGTATTCTTCCATTTCCCTTGTGCTACCAGGAATACGTTCGCAATTTTTCCTCCCAAACACAACATATCTACTTGAGATAGTAAATATTCCAGTATTCCGATTTTAGTAGAGATTTTCGCGCCACTTGCTATTGCAATATACGGATGTTCAGCTCGATTGCGAAGTTTCGATAATAGTTGCACTTCCAACACCGTTCTCCTCCCTGCGGCGCTTGGAAGTTTTTTGGGCAAAAGAGAAACGGATGTATGATCACGATGGCTGACGCTAAACGCTTCATTGATATATACGTCTCCACCTGACGCGAGCTCGTCTGCGAATCGATCGTTAAGCACCATTTCCCGGTTATCCATTCGAACATTCGGATACAATGCAACTTCTCCAGGTTCCATTCCTTGGACGATTGCATCCACTTGAGGACCATATAACTTTGGAAGGATGCGTACATCCTCCTGAATAAGTTGCTGTAATCTTCTTTGGATCGGATCGATGTTTAAAATACCCTCTTCCTCTCCCGGGCGACCAAGATGCGTCATGAGAAGTACCTTACAGCGCCGTTGACGCAGCTCATGGATAGTTTCTAATGCAGATTCTATTCGATAATCTTCCGTCGAGTCTACAATTCCGTCAGCACCCGCACTTACATTAAAATCAACTCGAACAATCACTCGCTTCCCGTCGAGCATAAGATCGTCCATCGTCCGCAACGTAGGCACGAACTTTTCCATGTGCGTCATGAAGCTCCTAATGCAAGCACTTGCTCAACAAGACGATTCGAGTATCCCCATTCGTTATCGTACCATGCCATAACTTTTACTAAATTTCCCCCGATGACACGAGTAAGCTGTAAATCTACAATTGCAGAATGAGGATCTCCAATAAAATCGCTTGAAACTACATCGTCTTCGGTAACTGTGAGCACCCCTTGATACATCGGATTATTTGCGGCTTCTTTAAATGCATTATTTACATCTTCAACTGTTACGTCTTTTGATAACACACAGGTGCAATCAATAATTGAAACAACAGAAACGGGAACACGAAGAGAAATTCCATCAAACTTTTCTTTCAACTTTGGAATCGCAAGCGTAGCAGCGATCGCAGCTCCTGTTGAAGAAGGAACGATATTTTGTGCAGCCGCCCTGCCCCGCCTAAAATCTCCTTTTCCGGGACCATCTACGATGCTTTGCGTTGCAGTATATGCATGAGCAGTGGTTAAAAGAGCTTTTTCTACTCCGAATACATTTTCAAGCACGGCCATGACAGGCGCCGTGCAGTTTGTAGTGCATGATGCATTGGAAACAATGGGTAATCCGCCCAAAGTATCGTCATTGACACCCATCACAACTGTTGGCACATCCTCGCTTTTTGTAGGAGCGGAAATAACGACATGTTTTGCCCCAGCTTGTATATGCTTTTGCGCACCGTCCTTTTCTGTAAAAAATCCCGTTGATTCAATGACAAGATCAATATTCATTTCTCCCCATGGCAATGTTTCGGGATCTTTGCTTTGCAATACTTGTATGCGCTTACCACCTACTACAAGAAAATCCCCATCTACCGAAACTTCGGATCCATATCGACCATATACAGTATCATATCGCAATAAATACGCGAGATTTTCAATATCTCCCAAATCATTAATAGCTACAATTTCCGCATCCTCATGAGCAAGTGCGACTTTACATGCAGCCCTCCCTATTCTTCCAAATCCATTAATAGCAATTCGAATTGACATAATAAAATATAATTAAGAATAAGAAGCAAATACTTTTGGTGTAATATCTGCGTGCTCGCTCATCATATGCTCGACCGCACGCTGTTCAAGCAATCCTTCTCGAGCGCCAACAAACTGCACGACAGATGTTGAATTTGCGTTCCCCCACTGCATTGCCTGAGTCAATGTTTTACCATGAACGAGAGCAGCGAGCATACCTGATCCGAATGCATCCCCCGCACCAGTTCGCTCAACAACCGGCCCTGGGTATATATCAAGTTGATATATGTGACGACCATCCGATGCATACGCGCCTTCGGGCCCATCTGTAATTACAACTGTTTCAATTCCTATATCATGAAATCCAGTTGCAAGTGTTTTGATGTCTCGAGTTTCAATTTCCAGTACTTGAGCTGCTTCTTCGCGATTTACAAATATGAGATTTGTTTTTTGTAAAATAGGAAGCAATTCTGCTTTACCTAAATGAATTTGATGAGTGCCCGGATTAAACGCAAGTTTTGTTTCGGGGTGATTATTAAGGAAATCAAGCGTCTGTTGATGAAGCGCCACTACTCCATCTCCGGAAGCAGATGTAAGATATACCCACTTCGTGTGCGAAATGTCAGGAAGCTGATACTCACGTGGCTCATGGTATACCAAAATAGTGCGCTCCGTTCGAAAGTTAATAACAATAGAAAGATTTGTGCCGTGCTTGGCATCAAATTGCAGAAACGATGTATCTACGTGATTTTGCTCCAAGATGGTTTTCGCTTTCTCTCCCTGGTCATCTTTTCCGACTACCGTATATATGCCAGATGAAACTCCTAATCGAGATACTCCAATTGCGTGATTAGCCGCATTTCCCACTGCCGGTACAATAATTTTGCTTTCAACTGCAATTTTATCAGCATAATCTAAACATAGCTTGCAATTAGCACCATCGATGTCGCACTGCAAACTTGCATCATGCAAACCCAAAAAAATATCTTCTGTAGTATCGCCTATGGCAACGACATCCATGTTTTTAGTATATACCAGCAGTACCAGTGGAACCAAATAATGCGATTTTTTCAAAAACCACTTGCTCAACAGCATCTCGAGCAGGGCCCAGAATTTTTCTTGGATCGTACGAGTCGTGAGTTACATCAAAATATGCTTTCACTGCATGCTCGAATCCAATACGAAGCTCTGTGTCCACATTAACTTTACATACATGAGTTACACACGCTCTGCTCAGATCTTCAGAAGAAATACCTGATGCGCCATGCAGCACTAAAGGCATATGAGGAATCATTTCCTGAATTTGTTGCAACAATTCAAAACGAATATATTCCTGTCCTGAAAATGCCCCATGAATTGTTCCGACGGAAACCGCTAGAGCGTCAACACCGGTTGATTCAACAAATTTCTTTGCCTGATTCGGATCAGTCAAAAAAGAATCGGGGGTATGTCCGCCTTGCAAATCTTTAACGCCCTCATTGCCCACAATGGCACCTAGCTCTGCTTCAACCCACACGCCTCGCGCATGAGCATATTCAACTACTTCTTTCGTATTTTTTATATTCTGATCAAAAGGCAACGTCGATTGATCGATCATAACGGATGTATATCCCACTTCAATGCATCGCTTTGCCATATCCAAGCTTTTCCCATGATCTAAATGCATAATCACCGGCACTGAAGATTCTTCGGCAAGAGTGGTAATAATACGAGAAATAGTTTTTAAGCCCGCATACTCAATTCCTCCTTCAGAAGTTTGTATAATCACAGGGGATTTCTGTTTTTCAGCCGCACGAAGAATACCCTGGCTTAATTCCATATTTGAAGTATTAAATGCACCGATTGCATAATCAGATGCAAGAGCATCTGCAAATATCTGATGTGGCTTAACGAGCATAGCGAGATGAAACTTGAGAAATAATTTCGAAAAAATCTCTCGGATGTATAGATGCTCCCCCTACCAGTACGCCATCGGCTCCGGAATTGGCAACATATTCCCCTATTTTATCTTTCGTAACGCTTCCGCCGTATAATAATCGGATTCGATCAGCCAATTCGCTATCATATGCCTGCGTAACACGCTTTCGAATCGAAAGCATTATTTCATACACAGCATTCGCATCAGGAACATCTCCCGTACCAATTGCCCATATCGGTTCATAGGCTATGACTGTCTTGAGTATAGATACGCGGTCTAAGTTTTGCAGCAGCATATCAAGCTGAGAGAACAGCACGGAAAATGTTTCATC
>DATIIA010000088.1:0-5178 GCA_035480115.1 Candidatus Anderseniibacteriota bacterium
TCATCAGAAACCTGTTCAAAAAATCGATCTTCTATGCCCTCATAGATAGTTTCAATATTATGCATACGAAACGGGAGTATTTTCATATCACGTGCAGTAGTATCAGATACTGCAATCACTTTTTTTGCATGTGTTACCGCATGAGAAAATACATATTCGTATGCAATCTGCTGCAACAATGATTGTCGTTTCTGCCCAGGAAATATAAATCTCGTAATATCATGAATCGTTACAACATAAGGCTTATTATAAAAAACCGGAACATTAAAATGCGCAAAATGAACTAGATCTATATTTTTTAGATTATGTAATTGTCGCAGAAAAATAGTCTGTTCTTTTACAGAATAATAACTAGGTTCAACGCCAATATATTCAAATATATTTTTATAATCTCCTAAACCTGCTTTAATTTTGCCTTCTTCTCCTTGCGGTACAAGAAGTACAAACTCATGCCCACCAGAATCTTTTATATACTCAAATGACAAATTTCTAATATACCTGCCAATACCTGTCCAATTCCACGCCCGTGCATCAAGTGCAATTCGCATAGAAAAAGCGTATCACGAAAATTTTTATCAAAGAAAAAGCCCCAGTTGCTTTCGCAAAGCTGGGGCACATGTTAGGGAAAGATCCTCATCGGAAAACCTCGCTTTCGTGGTCGCATCGCGACAGGTTTGCCTAATGTAAAGCCGTGGGTTTCGGCACGCAGAGGGACTCGCCCTCCAAGCCCATAAAGAACAACCAAAACTAGATAAAACGCATAATACTCTTTTTTAATAAAAAGTCAAGTATTTTCCTCTGATTTTAAAGAAGTAGCAATATAATGTGGTTATAGGTCTAAATAAGCAATTTTACTTATTTGCTACTTTCTCCAAAATATCCACAATTTGATTCGCCGATCGTTCCCATGAATATTTTTCAAGAATTTGCTTGCGGACGTTTAATGGTACTCGTTTAGGGGACCTGAGAAGCTCTGCAAGCACTAGAGCCAAATGAGGAGTATTGTACGGATCAATTAACGTTGCCCATTGCCCTACTACTTCCGGAAGCGAGGCATTAAAGGATACAACTACGGGAGTACCCGCAAGTAGAGACTCTAAAGGCGGAAATCCAAACCCTTCATAAAAACTTGGATATATAAATAAATCAGCTGCCGCATACAGAGCGCTCTTGTCTTGCTCATTTACAAATCCGATCATATGAATCCGATCACGATATTGAGAGCGCGCAATAACTTCATTAATTTTTTTTGCTTTCCATCCGCTTTCTCCCGCAATAATAAGATGGTGCGGTACGCGATCAGCAATTGCGGAAAATGCTTCAATGATGGCAGGAACATTTTTTCTTGGTTCAAGTGCGCCGAAAAATAATATAAATTGTTCAGGAAGATTATATGCCATGCGAACCTGATGGATATGCGCAGGAGAAGACACTGGGGAATTCGGCACGCCGGGATATACCACGCTGATGCGATCAGAAGAAATATTGTAATTTTCAATAATATCGTTTTTCGTATGTTCAGAAACTGCAACAATTCTACTTGATCTCTCGAGTAATTTCCTGGGCTGCATTGCTATATGCCACAACTTTCGTTTCCACGTTAAAAATTCCGGAAATCGTTCATAAGAAATATCATGGGCAACGGTGACGAAAGGCGTGCCTGCAGCAAGAGGGACAAGCCGCGGATTTGGGATAAAAAAAACATCAATAGGAACAGGAATCATCCGATCCCACTTTGGCCAATGGAAAAGAAGTTGGGATGTATTGAATACTTTATTCGGATATCGAAATGCATGCACAGAAACATTTTCCCGAAATCGCGGCAAATCAACTTCTTTTGCCGCATTATAAAAGAGGTGATAATGATGCCGTGCACGAACCTTCGACATAGCATTAATAATGCGAGTAGTGTATTCTTCCACCCCGCTGTGTCGCCCCTCCATTAATGATCGAACATCAATGGCTATGTGCATAGGCAGATTATTGTGAATCCCTTCGCAAAGATTCTCGGAACAATACAATCATTGCAGAAATAATAACAGCAAAGACTCCTGCTATCGTTGCGATAGGAGTCGGGGTAACACGTACCATACCAGTCCAGGGCATCGTTGGGGTTATGGAGAACTGCGTTGAATTCTTATTGGTATCATCATATTGCTGCACAATTTGTTTTGATACGGTTTGCACTGCACTTGCAAGAGCTTCAGCTTGTGTTTGAGAAGCATCTCGTACGGTAACTTGCACCAACTGCGATGCAACTTTTTCAGCTTGGACATGCTGCACTAATCCGACCGGATCTTGAGAAGCAAGAGGAATATGTGCAGTTGCATATGCGCGAACAATATTTTCTGGAGAGGTAATCAACGATGCCAGCGTAGAGGAAAACAATTCTGTCCCTGATAACGCATAGTACCCATCGTACTGAAACCCTGTTGGTATCGCCTGCTGTTGCAACGCGACCATATAAGAAAAATGAACTTCATACGATGGCGGCAGCCTCCGAGCAATATCATACGAAACGGCTGCGGCGACAATTCCTATAATGCACATAATAGGCAAAGCGCGACCTAGGGCTTGTAATGACGCGTGAGCATTCATAAGAGAGATATTCTGCATATCATATGATTATGCGCTTACCTGACGAGCCTTGCAAAACTGTTTCCATGCATCGTTAACGGCAGCTTGCATCTGCGCAATGAACCGTTGTTTTGAAAAAAGAAGCGCATATTCGCGAATATATTCGGGATTCCATTGCGTCTGCCGCGCCTTTTGTATTGCACTGCATATACTTTCAACTGTTTGTTCATCAAATAATATTCCTGTCTTTTTATCAATAATTGTTTCTAGTGCGCCCCCTGCTTTATATGCAATAGTAGGGATGCCCGAAGCAGCAGCTTCTAGCGGAGTAATTCCAAAATCCTCTTCTTGAGGAAACAGCAGTGCATGGGCATGTTGATACAAGCTCGGAAGATCCTCATCTGGTACAAACCCTAGAAAATCAATAGTTGGGCCTGCAATACTCTGCAATCGTTCCATCTCCGGCCCGACTCCTGCAATCTTTAAAGGAATCAGCAAATGATTTGCCGCTTGAATAGCAAGCTCAACTCGCTTATATGGAACGAGGCGAGACACAACAAGATAATATTGTTTTTCAGCTTTCGAAATAGAAAAACGGTCTGTATCAACAGGAGGATAAACAACAGAAGCGTCCATGCCGTAATACTTTTTGATTCTTCGAGCTACATATTGCGAAAGGGTAATATAGGCACCGACGCGTTTTGATGCAAAATAATCCCACAGACGAATATAAGAAATTGCATACGGAGCAAATTTTCGAAAAAGAGCACCGGAAGAAAATTCTCGTACATACTTGTGACTATCGTCCCATGCGTATCTCACAGGAGTTAAGCAATAAGAAATATGAAGCGTATTTGGTTGTTGAATAATTCCTTTCCCAAATCCATGGGTATTAGAAATCACAACATCGAATGCAGAAAAATCAAATTGCTCTATAGCATATGGCATTAAGGCTAATGGAATATATCGATGCGAACGTTTTGCTCCGGGAAATTTTTGTAAAAAAGATGTGCGGATTCTGCGACTCGAAATATCTAAATGAACACGCTCCTGATCATATACAACAGTAAAAATAGGCGCATTGGGAAACGCTTCTGCAAGAGCCTCCAATACTCGTTCCCCGCCTCCAAGATGCGTTAAATAGTCGTGCACGATGCATACTCTCATACGTACTATTAGACCGCGTTCTTGTCGGAAATCAAAATAAGAATTGTTTTTACGAGCAATACCGCATCGAGCCACAATGACCAATTTTCGATGTATGCAATATCGAGCTTTGCCTCTTCATCAAATGCTAACCCGGCATTTCCGGCCACTTGCGCCATTCCGCTCATCCCAGGCTTAATAGTAAACAGCTTGCGATGAATTTTATTATATTGAGCAACCTCTTCAGGCAAGTGTGGGCGTGGACCAATAAGACTCATTTCTCCGCGCAATACATTAAAGAGCTGAGGCAATTCATCAATGCGAAACTTTCGAATAATCCTTCCTATCTTTGTAATTCGAGGATCGTTTCTCATTTTAAAAAGAGGACCACTCCTTTCATTTGCCTTTACTTTCAATTCGCTATATTTTTTTTCAGCTTCCTTTCCTCCATAATTCGCGCCGACACAAAATTCCATATACATGCTCCTGAATTTAATAATTTCAAATGGCATCATTGTGCGGCCAGCGCGAATTTGTCGGTAGAATACTGGGCCGGGCGAATCCTTTTTTATAAGTACAGCTACGAGCACTAACAAAGGAGAAAGAATAATGAGTCCTAGCACAGCGCCAATAATATCTATAACTCGTTTTGCAATTCGTCCCCAACCGTCCAAGGATGTTCGAGATAATTCCAGAAGAGGCACTGTTCCTACCTGGCGGTATCGTACATTCATTGCATGCGTCTCAAAAATATTAGGCACATATTTATAATCGATTTTATATTGCTCTGCAAAATCTAATAACACCAAATTATCTTCATCTGGTAGTGTAGGGTTTGTCTGAATCAACTCGTCCACACCGTATTGATCGTATATTCGCTGAAGAGAATTCCAATCAACGTTGCTTAATTCCCCTACTACAACATATCCTAATTGCCTGCTCTTCCTAAATAATGACGCAAGTTCTGTAGAAAACGGTCCGTTGCCCGCGAGCAATACTCGATGAACCCCCAAGCCTTTACGAAGCAACACATGCTGTAATTCTCGAATCATCGTGCGGCCGAATGATACGAACAAAAAAGAAAATACATATGCAATAATCAGAATAAAACGAGACTGGAATAGTTCTGCACGCAAAAAGATAACGAGAATGATAATCATCACTCCAAATGAAATACCAGAAAAAATCTGCGTAACTTCATCGAACGCTTTGCGCGTTACTCGCATTGCATATAATCCTTGAACAGCAAATACAAAAATAATGACAATAGAAACAATGCTTACCAATTGCATGTATTGTGCAAACGGCAAATCTACTTCAAATAATACTGGTCGAAAGCCTCTGACTAATCCACTCAAACGAACATAGTACGCAGCTGCACCAGCCGTCAAAAGCATAAGATAGTCGATTGGAACCAGCATTGCGCCAAAAAACAATTCAGACCGTTTCATGCAT
>DATIIA010000089.1:0-2901 GCA_035480115.1 Candidatus Anderseniibacteriota bacterium
ATAAAGGAGGTATCCAGTATGATGCTTGTACTTGCTGATGTTGATGCAAAAAAATCGGCAACCATGGACTATACAAAGCTAGTGCAAACAGAAGAACGCCAATGGAATACCACGTTATTTTATTCTTTACTATTCTTACAAGATTACCTCTCGTATCTCTTAAGATTATTCCGATAACAAGTATAATCTGAGCAAATATTGTAAAAAATCCATAATAATGCGTGTAGGCAAGGCAGGTAGCGAGTAATGCATATAATCCAAACCAACCTAATTTCTTCTCGCGCATTGCTTTCAGAAGTGCATAGGAAGAAAAAAAGGCGAATATCATTCCCAAAGGATACATACGCGCTTCCCAAGCATACGAGATATTCCAGCCGGAAACCGCCAGCAGAAGCGCTGCGAGTAATCCTACTTTTCTCGAACGAAATGCATATACTGAAAATAAATATGCGCCAAAAATCGCAATTCCTGAGCAAGTAACAGAAAACATTCGAAGTGCAAATATCGACGTTCCGAACAAGCCGCCCCAGCCTTGTAATATCACGTAATAAAGAGGAGGATGAACATCTTGAGCATCTCGCGCAATCATTTCTTGAAACGGAAAATGAATTAATCTCCAAGAAAATGCCTCGTCAAACCACAAACTTCTAGCCGTAATGTCATACGAGCGTATTGCAACCGCCCCGGAAACAATCAATAGAAGTAATAATCCTGCTTGTAATTTGGACATTGTATTACGATTCTAGGCAGTATATCATATCTATAAGAGTAATAACCCAACACAAACAGATCATTTCTATGCCCCTTGATCCACGAACTATCGCTTTAATTCAGCAACGACTTGATGATGCTGAACGAAATATTCAGTATGTGCGCCAGGCATTGGAAGAAGATGACGGTGCTAGTATCGGAAGCGAATTATCAACTCCAGATACGTCCATTACAGACGAACCAATTGCAGGCGAACGTGTTATAGAAGGTGTATTCGATGGACAAAACATGCAAGGGAATGATGGGGAAGAATATCCAATTCCTCCGAATTATGCGTCGAAATCAAAACTTGTTGAAGGTGATGTATTAAAGCTGACTATAGAAACAGATGGCTCGCTCGTATACAAGCAAATAAATCCTGTCGAACGAAAACGAGTAGTTGGAACTTTAGTTGTAGATGATCAAGGAAATTTCGGGGTAAAAACTCCGGAAAAAACATATAGCATTCTTCTTGCAAGCGTCACGTTCTACAAAGCGCAAGAAAATGACGAAGTGACAGTCCTTGTTCCGGAACATGGCGAGGCGAGCTGGGGCGCAGTAGATCACGTTATCCATCATTAAAACTTGTATGCAAGAAGCCTTATTCCAAGACAGGGTATTACAAATTCTCCCTGAACAATACCGAAATGTCGCTAAACAATTCGTAAAATTTGGAATCACGGGAGCTATCGGAGCTGTGGTGGATTTTTCAACGTTCGGATTCTTAACACGCATTGTCGGATGGCATACTACATACGCTTTATTAGGGACCGAAATTATTGCAGCTAATAACGTAAGCGTGTTTCTTGCTATATGCAGTAATTTTATTATTAATCGCTATTGGACGTTTAAAGATGTTTCAGGAAGCGCAGCAAAGCAAGGAGCTGGATATTTTTTACTTAACCTATGTACATGGGCCTTGAATCAAATTCTTGTTTCGCTATTCGTATTTCACGTTCCGCTTTTAAACCAACTTTTTGGAGCACAGCGCGATTTAGTAGCAAAAGCGCTTGCAATAGGAATTATCTTATTCGTTAATTTTTTTGGAAGTAAACTATTTATTTTCAGGCATTCGAAACAAGGATAAGGCGGGGGAATTTTAGCTAGCGTCCTGGTATAACTTCCTATATCCTGTAAAGACTATGCCAGCACTGTATCGACAATATCGGCCTACGACGTTTTCTGAAATTTCAGGACAGAAGCATATTACGGATGTCTTAGAACAAGAAATCCTGACAAAAAAACTCGCACATGCATACCTATTCCAAGGCCCAAGAGGGACAGGAAAGACAACGACAGCTCGAGTATTTGCAAAACGACTAAACTGCACAGCATCCACAACAGGGGAACCGTGTGGCAACTGTGAATCATGTATTGCATTTCAGGAGAACCGGTTCATGGATATCGTAGAAATCGACGCTGCTTCTAATAGGGGTATTGATGATATTCGCGCTCTTCGGGAAACTGCTTCACTCGCCCCTACAGGAGGAGAGTACAAAATATATATCATCGACGAAGTCCACATGCTTTCAGGACCAGCTTTTGCAGCACTATTAAAATTACTCGAAGAACCTCCTCGCCACGTTATTTTTATTCTTGCAACAACAGAATTGCAAAAAGTTCCTGCAACCATTGCATCCCGTTGCCAAGTATTTCGATTCCGCAGAGCATCGGAACCTGAAATGCGAGCTCGGCTTACGCATTTGATTGAACAAGAAAAAAGAGAAGCGGACCCAGATTTACTTTCGTTTATTATTGCGCGATCCGACGGCTGTTACCGCGATGCCGAATCTTTGCTCGGTCAGTTACTTTCGCAAGCAACTAATACGCTCACGATCCATGAAGCATCTACGTTATTAGGAGTTCCGACGCCTGAAACAATTACATCTTTTGTGGAAGCATTAGTTGCATCTGATGCAAAAAAAGCGCTTGATATTGCAACCAAAGCATATGAAGATGGCTTCGATCCTGACCAATTTTTACAAGAATCCATTTATGTGGCTCGTGAGCTAGTTATTCAAGAGGTAACAGCTGGGCGATCAACACAACGACTTACAACAATCATGCGTGCATTTTTAGTTGCAACTCAAGACATGGTAATTGTCCCTGATCCAATGATTGCAATTGAAATGGCGATCGTCACTGCATGCG